>JAJXYM010000246.1 GCA_021780585.1 Deltaproteobacteria bacterium | reverse complement strand
CTCGTCCACCTCTTCCTTGATCAGGCGCGCGCCGCCGCTCTGGCCGGCGGACTTTTCCGCCGCCGCGAGCCGCTTTTCGAGTTCGGCGAGCTTGCCGTACTGGAGCTCGGCGACCTTGTTGAGATCGTACTCGCGCTTGGCCTTGTCGATTTCGTGGCGGGTCTGCTCGATTTCGCTCTTGAGCTTCGAGACCTGTTCGAGGCCGCCCTTTTCGTTCTGCCATTGCGCCTGCAATTCGGCGCGCCGCTCCTGGGCCTCGGCCAATTCCTTTTCCAGCCGCCCGAGCCGATCCTTCGACGCGGCGTCGGTCTCGCGCTTGAGCGCCTCGCGCTCGATTTCGAGCTGCATCACGCGCCGGTTGATTTCGTCCAGCTCGACCGGCATCGATTCCTTTTCGGTGCGCAGCTTGGCCGCCGCCTCATCGACCAGATCGATCGCCTTGTCGGGCAGGAAGCGGTCGGTGATATAGCGCTTCGAGAGCGTCGCGGCGGTGACCAGCGCGGCGTCCTTGATGCGGATGCCGTGATGGACCTCGTAGCGCTCCTTGAGCCCGCGCAGGATCGAGATGGTGTCCTCGACGGTCGGCTCCGCAACCATCACCGGCTGGAAGCGCCGCTCGAGCGCGGCGTCCTTCTCGATATGCTTGCGGTACTCGTCCAGGGTGGTCGCGCCGATACAATGCAGTTCGCCGCGCGCGAGCATCGGCTTGAGCAGATTCGACGCATCCATCGCGCCCTCGGCCGCGCCGGCGCCGACGACGGTATGCAGCTCGTCGATAAAGAGGATGATCTCGCCCTCGGCTTCCTGAACTTCCTTGAGAACGGCCTTGAGCCGTTCTTCGAATTCGCCGCGGAACTTCGCGCCGGCGACCAGCGCGCCCATATCGAGCGCGACCAGCTTGCGGTTCTTGATCCCCTCGGGCACGTCGCCCGAGACGATCCGCTGCGCCAGACCCTCGACGATCGCGGTCTTGCCAACGCCCGGCTCGCCGATCAACACGGGATTATTCTTGGTGCGGCGGGAGAGCACCTGGATCACGCGGCGAATTTCCTCGTCGCGGCCGATCACCGGATCGACCTTGCCCGCGCTGGCCATCTGGGTGAGGTCGCGGCCGTAGCGTTCGAGCGCCTGATAGGTCGCCTCGGGATTCGCCGACGTGACGCGCTGGCTGCCGCGCACCTTTTTCAGCACGCCCATCACCTTGTCATGGGTGACGCCGGCCTCGCGCAAAATCCGCGCGGTCGCGCCCGGCTCGTCGAGCATCGCGATTATCGCATGCTCGATCGAGACGTATTCGTCCTTGAGTTTGCCCGCCTCCTGCTCGGCGCGGGCGAGGACGCGATTCAGCCGCTGGGTGACGTAGACCTGACCGGCGTCATAACCTCCGCCGCTGACCGAGGGGAGTTTGCGCAGCTCTTCCTGGAGTTTGCCGCGGACGGCGGCGGGATCGGCGCCGGCGAGCTTGAGGATTTGCGACGCCAGCCCCTGATCGTCCTCCAGCAGGGCGGCCGCCAGATGCTCGACGTCGATCGCCTGATGGTGGGCGGTGGCGGCGGCGTTTTGGGCGCGGCCGAGCGCCTCCTGGAGCTTTTCGGTGAACCGGTTGACGTTCATTGATGGTTACTTCGCCTCGTAAGGAAAAGTAACCACGTTCCCGCCCCCGACAACCCGCCGGGATCAATCCGGCCGCTCAGTCGGATCGGCTTTTCGGAGCAGGTTTATTTGGCCTCCATCCGCGCCGGATGGACTTCCAGGGACGACGACGGATGCGTTGGCCGCTTTCTCCGGCGAGTTGGCGAACGCTTCGTTCGGGCGTCAGGCAGAGCCACGACTGAGAACTCAAGCTCGGCGCCCATCGCGAGCATCAGGTCGCTAACGGTATCGAGCGTCCAGTTGCCGGGCGCACCGAGCCATCGGCTGATAACTTCGGGACGCCGCCCGATCCGCCGCGCCACTTCGGCTTTGGTAAGCCTGCCTTCGGCTTCCTGCTTAAGAAATTCGCGAACGACAAGATCATAAAGGCGATTCTGTAGTCGCCCACGAAAGTAACCCATGATAGCGAGCGGTATTGTCCTGCCTTTGAAGTCCTCAAACGAGAACTGCTCCCGTCGAGATGTGGTCGCCGAGGCTTTCGCCTGAATGCGGCTCAAACGCCGGAAAAAGTCTGCGCCACTCGGATTTGCATCGTTCACGTGCATCCCTCCATTCTCGCGATTTTGCTGCGCCCAAAACCGCTCGCTTGGACCAGGTGAGCGCCACGAATACATCGGTCGCTGCAAACCGGCCAAATATCCTTAAGCTGGGCCGCGGATTCCGGCTTCGAATTTCCCATACTTCTTCGCTTGCGGGATGCAATTGAGCAAAATATGCCTTCTTGGCCAGGAAGGGTCGTTTCGCGACCGTGACTGAAACACCGAGGATGAAAGCGTCCAGGTACGCCCAGAGGCTCCGGCATCGATATTCCCACGAAGGGCCGTCCCACGGTTCATAAATCAAGAGATGCAATTCGGCGGAAAGCACAATCGTGCGCCGGATCAGTTGACCGGATACATACGGCTCGAGCACGAAGAGCCGGCCCCTCGCGCACCAATCCGCGACCTCGTCCAATAGTGACATTTATGTCAATAATCTCCATCGGTCAATTTTTCGATGCAAGACAATGGCGTCGGTCAGGCGAGGTGAGCGGGAGCCCATACCCAGTGATTCGGTTTCGCGCAAGGTTCTCGCCGAAACGCATCCTGCAAGTCAATGTTGCGACGCGAGCGCGTATTTTCCCAATGGCGGGGGGGCGCGCGATTTGCTAAATCATCCGATTCGGACGGGAGCCAATTCCATGCGCGTTAACCTTACGATCAACGGTCATCCGCGCGGCGACGAGATCGAACCTCGCCTGCTGCTGGTTCATTACCTGCGCGACGTCGCCGGCCTGACCGGCACCCACGTCGGCTGTGAAACCACCCTGTGCGGAGCCTGCACGGTCCTGCTCGACGGCAAGGCCGTCAAGTCCTGCACCGTGCTGGCGGCGCAGGCCGACGGCGCCAGCGTCACCACCGTCGAGGGTCTCGCCAAGGACGGCGGGCTGCATCCGATTCAGGAGGGCTTCTGGGAGGAGCATGGCCTGCAATGCGGCTACTGCACGCCCGGCATGATGATGGCCGCGGTCGACCTGCTGAGCCGCACCACGAATCCCAGCGAAGACGAAATCCGCCACGCCCTCGAGGGCAACCTGTGCCGCTGCACCGGCTACCAGCACATTATCAAGGCGGTCCAATACGCGGCGGAAAAGATGCGCGCCGCGGCCGGGCGCTGAGCCGCCGGCCGAATGAAGGAGAATACGATGGCGGTCGTACCGAAATTCGTCGGCGCGCGTATCAAGCGGCGCGAAGACCCGCGGCTGATCTCGGGAACCGCAACCTACGTCGATGACGTGCGCCTGCCGGGCACGCTTTCGGCCGTGGTGTTGCGCAGCCCGCATCCGCATGCGCGAATCAATTCCATCGACGCCGCCGCGGCGCGTTCCGCGCCCGGCGTGGTCGCCGTGCTCACCGGCGAGGAACTCAAGGGCAAGGTCGGCGGCATCCCCTGCGTCGCCCCGGCCGAACATATCCCGTTCCATCCGCTGCTCGCCCAGGGCAAGGTGCGCTTCGTCGGCGAATCGGTCGCCGTCGTGGTCGCGACCGACGCCTACAAGGCGCAGGACGCGGCCGATCTGATCGAAGTCGATTACGATCCGCTCAACGCCGTGAGCGATCCCGAGCAGGCGCTGGCCGACGACGCGCCGATCCTGCACGAGGAGTTCGGCAACAATCTCGTCACCCGCGCGCTGATTCCGAATCCCGCCGTGGACGAGGCGATGGCCAAGGCCGATCGCGTGGTCAAGTTCCGGATCAAGAATCAGCGGCTCGCGCCCGTGCCGATGGAGCCGCGCGGCGTGCTCGCGCAATGGCATCAGGCGAACGGCCAGCTCACCGTATGGACCTCGACGCAGATTCCGCATCTGCTGCGATCGGCGCTGGCGGCGGTGCTGAGCCTGCCCGAGAATCGCGTCCGCGTGATCGCGCCGGAGGTCGGCGGCGGCTTCGGCGCCAAGCTCAATTTCTATCGCGAAGAGGCGCTGATCGCGCATCTTTCGCGGATGCTCGGCCAGCCGGTCAAATGGATCGAGCGCCGGCGCGAAAATCTCGCCACCACCACCCACGGCCGCGACCAGATCACCTATCTCGAAGTGCCGGTCAAGAACGACGGCACGGTGCTGGCGATCAAGGCCAAATTCATCTGCGACATGGGCGCCTATCTGCAATTGCTGACGCCCGCGATTCCCGGCTTTTCCGGCCTGATGATGACCGGATGCTACAAAATTCCGGCGATGTCCTTCGAGCAGGTGATGGTCTTCACCAACAAGATGGCGACCGACGCCTATCGCGGCGCGGGACGGCCCGAGGCGGCCTATATCGCCGAGCGCACCATGGATATGGTCGCGGCCGAACTCGGTCTCGATCCGGTCGCCGTGCGCCGGCGCAATTTCATCCCGAAGGAGGCGTTTCCCTACGTCACCTGCGCCGGCCTGGTCTATGACTCGGGCGATTACGACGCGGCCCTGACCAAGGCGCTCGAAATCGTCGATTATCCGAAGGCGCGCGCCGAACAGGCCGAAGCGCTCAAGCACGGCCGCTATATCGGAATCGGCGTCGCCTCGTACGTCGAAATCTGCGGCATCGGACCGTCCGTGATGCTGCCGCCGAAAGTCCCCGGATGGGAAAGCGCGACGGTGCGGATGGAGCCGGACAGCCGCGTCACCGTCCTCACCGGCATCTCGCCGCATGGCCAGGGCCAGGAGACGACCTTCGCCCAGATGGCGGCGGACGCCTTCGGCGTCGATATCGACGACGTGACCGTCGTCCATGGCGACACCGCGATCGTCCAGTATGGCGTCGGCACGTTCGGCAGCCGCGGACTCTCGGTCGGCGGCACGGCCCTGATGATGTCGGTCGGCAAGCTGCAGGATAAGCTCAAGAAGATCGCCTCGACCATGATGGAGGCGCCGCCCGATCAGTTGACGTTCACCAATCGCACCGTCGCGCTGCAAAGCGACACCACCAAGGCGATTCCGCTGCAAGCGGTGGTTGACGCCGCCTACGGATGGAAAATGCCGATCCCGGGGATGGAACCCGGCCTCGACGCCACCAGCGTCTTCGAGCCGAGCGGATGCACCTTTCCGTTCGGCACGCATGTCGCCGTGGTCGAAGTCGATCCCGAGACCGGGGTGGTCAAGTTCCTGCGCTACGTCGCGGTCGACGATTGCGGCAATATCATCAGTCCGCTGCTGGTCGCCGGCCAGGTTCACGGCGGAATCGCGCAGGGGATCGCGCAGGCGCTGTATGAAGAGGTCGTCTACGACGAAAACGGCCAGTTGGTCACCGCCACGCTGATGGACTATGCGGCGCCGCGCGCGCAGATGCTGCCGCATTACGAGCTGGCGCATACCGTCACGCCGTCGCCGCTCAATCCGATGGGCGTGAAGGGCGTCGGCGAGGCCGGCACGATCGGCTCGACGCCCTGCATGGTCAACGCCGTGATGGACGCGCTCAAGCCGCTCGGCGTCCGCCATATCGACATGCCACTGCGTCCGGAAAAACTCTGGCGCGCGTTCAAGGACGCAAAAAAGGCGTAAACAAATGTTCCCAGGCCAATTCGAATATCATCGCGCCACGTCGATCAAAGACGCGCTCGACCTGCTCAAACAGTTCGGCGACGACGCCAAACTGCTCGGCGGCGGCCATAGCCTGATCCCGATGATGAAGCTCAGGCTGGCGCAACCGGCCCATCTGATCGATGTGACGAAAATCGCCGAACTGTGCGCGATCGGCGAGAGCAACGGCAAAATCGCGATTGGCGCCGCCGCCACCCACGATACCGTCGCCAACTCCAGCCTCGTCCGCGCGAAGCTCGGCCTGCTGGCCGAGGCCGCCGCCGCGATCGGCGACGTGCAGGTGCGGAATCGCGGCACGATCGGCGGCAGCCTGACGCACGCCGACCCGGCCGCCGATTATCCCGCCGCGGCGCTCGCCCTCGAAGCCGAAATCAGGCTCGACCACGAGGGCGGCTCGCGCACGGTCAAGGCCGCCGATTTCTTCCTCGACCTGATGACCACGGCGGTTCAGCCCGGCGAACTACTCACGCAGGTGAGTTGCGCGCCGATTCCGTCTGGAACCGGCTACGCCTATCTCAAGCATCCGCATCCGGCGTCCGGGTTCGCGATGGTCGGTGCGGCCGCGATCGTGACGCTCGATCGAAACGGCAAATTCGCCACCGTGCGCGTCGCCGTAACCGGTCTCGGCCCCAAAGCGTTTCGCGCCAATGCGGTCGAAGCCGCGCTCGCCGGCAAAGCCGCCGACGCCGCGACAATCACGGCCGCCGCCGCGAAGAGCGCCGACGGAATCGACGCGCTCGCCGATATTCACGCCTCGGCCGACTATCGCGCCGAACTCGCCCGCGTATACGTGCGACGCGCGATTCAGGCCGCCGTCGCACGCGCCAAAGCCTGATGAGGACCGCTCGATCTATGACCCGTAACCACGCCATGCCGATCGCCGGGCTCACGCGATGAAAATCACCGGCGAACGCACCATGCCCGCGCCGCGCCGGCGCGTGTGGGACCTCTTTAACGATCCCGATCGCCTGGCCCGGCTAATCCCCGGATGCGAAAAGCTGGAAAAGCTCGCGCCCGACGAATTTTCCGGCACGATCAACGTCGGTATCGCCGCCGTCAAGGGCAGCTACGCCGGCAAACTCAAGCTCGACGACATCCGCCCGCCCGAACATTACAAGATGATCGTCGACGGCAAGGGCAAGCAGGGCTTCATGCGCGGTACGGGCGTTCTGGATCTGGCCCCGCGCGACGGCGATCCGAACCAGACCGTGGTGAAATATTCTGGCGACGTTCAGCTCGGCGGTCCGCTGATGCAGGTCGGCCAACGGCTAATCGACAGCGCCGCGAATATGCTGATGGGCCAGTTTTTCTCGGCGGCGGAAGCGGAACTCAAGGCCGAAGCCGCCGGCGAGGTTGCGCGCCAGGGCTTCTTCATCAATTTGTGGCGCCAGTTGCTGTATCTGATCCGATCGTTCTTCAAACGCGCCAACTGATGCGCCCCGCTCTCCATAGCGACTAATCAACGCGCCGCAACGGTAATAGTTGCGGCGCGTTTTCCTTTCCACTCCAAAAGAACGTATTCGACCGCCGGTCGATCTTTGGCAATTTTTGGGCGTGGACTCGACCGCCTGACCCTCGCCCGGCCCGCGTCCGATAATCACGACAGACCGCCTCAAGACATGCGGTCGATCACCGATGTCACATATAAGCGTCAGAGCGATCAATTCATCTGAAAATAGCCCTATTAGTCTGTTCCGCTAAAATTTTGGGACTTGCAGCTATTTGACGAGTACGTTTCGCTTTTAAGACCAAAATCTCACCGAATTGATAAAATTATTAACCTTATAGATGACCTCTTGAATTAACGGCCATCATTGACTAGAGAAGTCGAACATAGCGGTTATTTTCATCCTCGGGAGGGGAAAAACTCATGAAGAACTCACGGTGGTTCAAATTTTCCGGCGGGCTGGTCGCCGCCTTATTCGCGCTCGGCGCGGGGGTTGCGCACGCGGAGATGGCCGGAACCAAGCTGATTCAAGCCTTCGG
>JAJXYM010000346.1 GCA_021780585.1 Deltaproteobacteria bacterium | reverse complement strand
GAAGCGCACCACCGGGCCGGAAAGATCGGCGAAGGCGTAGCGCCGGCGTTCGTCCGCGTCCAGTTCGGCGCCGCCCAATCCCATGTAGCGCTTGACCGAGCGGATCACCGCGCCTTCGGCCGCGCCGGAGGCGGCGGCCGCGCCGATCGCTCCCGCATGCTCGCGCCGCAGCCGCGGCTCGATCGCGGCGGCCGAATCCCCCACCAGGACGCCGCCGTCGGGCGCGATCGCGACGATCGAGGGCAGCAACGTCCGGCCGGTTTCCGGGTCCGCGATCGGGCGCGGATGGCCGTCGTCGATCACGGCGATCAGGCTGTTGGTAGTGCCCAGGTCTATGCCAAAAATGCGGGCCATTGCGGCTCTGGTTTCCGACTCGATTCAATACGCATTGAGATTAATATTCGTTGCTCCGAAGCCGCGCGCCGCTCCCGAACCCTGCCGGAGGCGGACGCGGCCGGCGTTCATGCCGCCCGCGCGGTCTCCAGCTCCCGATCGATATCGCGCAGCAGGGTGGTCAGATAGGCGATCTTCGACAGCACCGCCTTGAGCTCGGCGAAACGCGTTTCGCGTTCGTCGTCAGCGGTCGCGGCGGCCGCGTCCCAGCGGGCGAAATTCTCCGCCAGCGCCCGCCCGGCCGCCGCCAGCGCGGCGTCGACCGAGAGGCGGCGTTCGCGCGCTCCGGCGAGCGCCTCCGGCGTGCGCTCGTCACGCAGCTCTTCGAGCCGCTCCTGCGTCTCAAAAACCATCGCGGCCAGCTCCGCCGGCACCCGCTGATTATCGTCGCCCAGCTTGCGGCCATGCAGCTCAAGCCAGTAGCGGCCGCGCGCCGCCGGGTCGCGCAGGGTGCGATAGGCGCGGGTCAGATTCGCGGTCGCGCGCAGGCTCGCGGCGCGGATTTTGGCGGGAGCGGCGGCGAAGCGGTCGGGATGAAGCCGGCGGCTCAAATCATGATAGGCGCGCTCCAGCGCGGCCGGATCGATCGTCAGCCGGCGCGGCAGATCGAGCGCGGCGAACAGGTCGAGGTTCGCGCCCAGCGGCGCGCCGCAGCCAACGCATACCAGCGCCGGCGACTGCGCCCGCGCGCATGACGGGCAGGTGATCATGATCGCGTGCTTCGCGCCGGCCGCCTCAAACCACGAACGATTCGCCGCATCCGCAAGTGCGCTTGGCGTTGGGATTCACCAGGCGAAAGCCCGAGGACATCAGCTCGTCGGCGTAATCGAGCTCGGAGCCGTTAAGGTAGAGGAAACTCTTTTTGTCGACGATCAAGCGGGCGCCGTCGCGTTCGAAAA
Organism: Deltaproteobacteria bacterium; assembly: GCA_021780585.1. Classification (GTDB taxonomy): domain Bacteria; phylum Desulfobacterota; class Binatia; order Binatales; family Binataceae; genus JADMIL01. The sequence goes on along the minus strand of JAJXYM010000346.1, from coordinate 6,422 downwards.
TCTTGTCGCGATCGCCGGCCGAGTCGACCTCCATCCGGTATTGCAGGCCCGAGCATCCGCCGCCCACGACCTTGACCCGCAGACCGGAGTCGGGTTTTTCGGCGGTCAACTGATGGATTTTGCGGACCGCGTTGTCGGAGAGCGTCACCGTCGCCATTTGAATGGAGAACCTTCCCGCGTCGTTCGTCTGAACCGCGCCGTCGGAACCGCCCCGAACCGTTTCCGGCGCGGGATCTTCGCCGGTCCGGCCGGCGCCGAATTGCGCCTCAGCCTTCCCGCGCCCGCCGCGGTTCGGCGGCCGGCTCGGCGTCCCCGTGATGCTTCTTCCAGTCGCCGATCGCGGCCTTGATTGCGTCTTCGGCGAGCACCGAGCAATGGATTTTGACGGGAGGCAGATTCAACTCCGCGACGATCGCGGTGTTCTTGATCGCCATCGCCTCGTCGATATGCTTGCCCTTGACCAGTTCGGTGACGTAGCTGGAACTGGCGATCGCGCTGCCGCAGCCGAAGGTTTTGAAGCGCGCGTCCTCGATCACCCGGCTCTCGGGATTGATCCGCAGTTGCAGCTTCATCACGTCGCCGCATTCCGGCGCGCCGACGATTCCGGTGCCGACGTCGGCGTCGGCCTTGCCGAAACTGCCGACGTTGCGCGGATTGTTATAATGGTCGATGACCTTGTCCGAATAAGCCATAAATGAATTCTCCGGCCGGTTACTCCGCCTTCCACTGAACCGATTTGAGATCGATTCCCTCCCGCGCCATCTCGTACAGCGGCGACATCTCGCGCAGCCGCCGGACCTCGCGCGTCACCCGATCGGTGACGAAATCGACTTCCGCTTCGGTGTTGAAGCGGCCCAGGCCGAAGCGAATCGAGCTGTGCGCAAGCTCATCGCCGACGCCGAGCGCGCGAATCACGTAGGACGGCTCAAGCGTCGCCGAAGTGCAGGCCGAACCCGAGCTGACGGCGACGTCGTTAAGGCCCATCAGCAGCGATTCACCTTCGACGTAGGCGAAACTGACATTCAGATTGCCGGGCAGGCGTTCGGTCGGATGGCCGTTCAGATAGACTTCGTCGAGCCGCTCGAAAATTCCCGCCTGCAGCTTGTCGCGCAGATCGAGCAGGCGGCGATTTTCCTCGGCCATCACGGCCCCGGCGACTTCGCAGGCCTTGCCCAGGCCAACGATGCCGGTGACGTTGAGCGTCCCCGATCGCATCCCGCGCTCATGGCCGCCGCCGTCCATCTGCGGCGAAATTCGCACGCGCGGCCCCTTCGCGCGGACATAGAGCGCGCCGACCCCCTTGGGTCCGTAAATTTTGTGCGCGCTGAGCGCGAGCAGATCGATATGGTCGCGGTCGACGTCGACCGGAATCTTGCCCGCCGCCTGCACCGCGTCGCAATGGAAAACGACGCCGCGCTCGTGCGCGATCCGGCCGATTTCGGCGATCGGATGGATCGTGCCGACCTCGTTGTTCGCGTACATGATCGAGATCAGCACGGTGCGGTCGGTGAGCGCCTTGCGCACGTCGTCCGGATCGACCATGCCGTACTTGTCCACCGGCAGATAGGTGACCATCGCCTTGCCCGCCCGCTCCAGCGCGCGGCAACTGTCGAGCACCGCCTTATGCTCGGTGACGCAGGTGACGATATGGTCGCCCTTCTCCTTGTAGAACTCGACCACGCCCTTGATCGCGAGATTGTCGGATTCGGTCGCGCCCGAGGTGAAGATAATTTCCTTCGGCTTCGCATTGATCAGTTGCGCGATCTGGCCGCGCGCCCGATCGACCGCTTCTTCCGCCTCCCAGCCAAAACTATGGTTGCGGCTGGCGGCGTTGCCGAATTTCTCGCTGAAATACGGCAGCATCGTCTCGAGCACCCGCGGATCGACGGGCGTCGTGGCGTGATTGTCCATGTAGATCGGCAACTTGGGCATCGCGAACTCTTTCCGGCCATTCCGCCGGAGCAATCATCAGATTAGTGGACCTGACGGGTATAATATAGCTCTCGCGCCAAACCTGTCAAACGCCGCGACGGGGCTGGGCCCGGTCGCCGGAAATAACCGACCTGTTCAGTCTAGTAAGGATTTCCCCCTTTTCTGTCAAGGGAAATTGCCCTCGCTTACCGTCGGGTCAGGAGCGTTTGGCAAGCGCGTCGAGGTCGATTCGGCGCTCATGCGTCCAATCTTCGTAGCCGTGCTTGTACCATGCGGCGGAACCGAGCCAATTGCGATGGATCACGGTCAGGGTAATCACCGTCACTTCGCGCGCGCGGAACCATCGGTACGCCTCAGCGAGCATCGGACGCATTAGCCCTTTACCGCGCCAGCCTTCGTCGAGATAAGCATGATTAATATAGCCGCGAAGTCGCGGAAGATAGCCCTGGCGGTCGCGCCGGAGATGGACCCAGAGATAGCCGGCCAATCCGCCGACGCCGTTTTCGGCGACCCATAGCGCATGATGGTCGCGATGGAGCACGGCCGGCAGCCAGTTCGGCGCGGCGCGGATCTCGTCCCAATCGAAGCGGGCGCGCGGATCGAGCGCCTCATGCCAGGCCGCGATCGCGGCGACCAGCCGCGCGAGCTCGGGAATATCGGCGTCGCCGGCCCGGCGAATTATCACTTGATGCGCGTCCATGAGCAGGCCTCCGCGTCGCTGCGAGCCGCGCCGACGCGCGGCCGCGAGTCAGAACGGGCCGCGATTGGCGGCGTCGAAGACAAATTCGTGCATCCGGCGCTCCGCGCGAATCGTCTTGAGCGCGGTTTCGCGCACCGCCTCGAAATCGCGCTCGAGCCACAGCCCCAGCCGGGCGACGATTTCGTCGAGGTCGGCGGCGCCGGCCAGCGCCCGCGCGACCCGGCATCGCAGCGCGACCCGCTCGATCCCGTCGGCGCGCTCCAGGGCGAGCGTAATCACGAGCGCGTCGCCGGCCGCGTCAACCGGCGCCGCTGGCGCAATCGAGTAACGGCCCCGTGGGGTGTTGAGGATAATCGCCAAGGCCAATCCGCCCGGAACGGCGACGATCGCGGCGTTCGCCGAGAGGCCGCGTCAGGCCGCGCGCGAAGCCGCGCCCCGGTTGGCGCCGTGCCCTTTTTCCCAATAGAGCACCACCGGACCGGCGATATAGATCGAGGAATAGGTGCCGGTAATAATGCCGATAAACAGGGTGAAGGCGAACGGACGCAGAATCGGTCCGCCCAGAATCAGCAACGCCAACAGCACTACCAGCACCGTGCCGGAGGTCAGCAGAGTGCGCGACAGGGTTTCGTTGATGGCGCGGTTCATCACGGATTCGAGCGGTTCGCGGCGGCGCTGCGCCGCATCCTCGCGAATCCGGTCGGAGACGATAATCGTGTCGTGGACCGAATAGCCGATCACCGTGAGCAGGCCGGCCAGGGTGGTCAGGTCGAATTGCAGGCGCGAGAGCACCAGCGCGCCGGTGACCACCAAGACGTCATGAATCAGGGCGATTACCGCGCCCGCGCCGAAGCTCCAGCTCACGTTGCGGAAGCGAATCGCGATATAGATGCCCATGAAGATGGTGGCAAAGGCGACCGACATGAAACCGTCGAGGCGCAAATCGCGGCCGACCTTGGCTCCCACCGTCTCGACGCGCAGCACCTCGGCATGGTTGTCCGCGCCGTAGCTTTCGTTGAGCGCCTGCTCGATCCGATTGCCCAGACTGCCGATATTTTTGACCTTTTCGAAGCGCACCAGGAACTGATTGAGATCGCGCGCGCCGAAGTCTTGCACGGTAATTTCGCCGAGCTCCATTGCGCTCAGGGCGTGGCGGATCCGGTCGCCATTGGTGGGCTTGGCAAATTTAAGCTGGACCACGCTGCCGCCGGCGAAGTCGACTCCGTAGTTCAGCCCCACCAGCACCAGTAGCAATATCGCGGCAAGGTTGACGATGGTGGAAAGCGCCACGAAAAAATGGCGTTTGCCGACGAAATCGAGGTTTATTCCGGGCCGGATTAACTGTAGTGCCATCGTGGCCGTTCAACTCTGCGGCGGGATCGGGCCGACGCCGCGGTTAGCCGGAAAATTACCGCTTCGCGCGACGAAATCAAAGCCTTGCGGCGCCGCGGCGCGCGATCCGGCTTCGCTCAGGCCGCCGCCGTGCGCGTCTTCGCGCACTTGGCGCATAGATTATTCTGGTTCTGGGGGTCTTCCTGCAGACCGTCGTCAAGCGAATGGCAGACCTTCGTGCAGCGGACACAGATAAAATAGATGCCCTCGATGGTCTTGTTGATCCGCTCGCGGTTGAGGATTCGGCCCTTGAGCTTTTCGATCCTGATGCCCAGCAGATCCTGATACTGGCGCTTGATTTTGCGGCGGCCGGCCTCGTCCTTGGGCAGGTCGGCATCCTCATCGTGCTCTTCGGTCTGGTCGGCGAAACCCGCCGTCAGGTCACGTTTGGACGATTTGGGTTTGCGCGCGCGCGCCATAGCCATCCGGAGCCTCCCTCAGCGCGTGCGGCCGATATAGCCGCAGTTCTTCTCGCAGACGAGGTAGAACCCCTTGCGCCCGTATCCCGCGAACATCGTGACCTTGCTCTCGGCGCCGCAGGTCGGACACATATGCTTGTGTTGGACCTGACCGCCGCCTTTTTCCGCCGTTTTCGCTTTCTTTTCCGCCATCGTCGTCTTTCGCCTTTAGTCGCTCGATCGGCCACGCGTCGCCAAGCGCCGGCGCGCCACTCTCAAGCGGTTCCGCTCGCCCCGTCCTGACGTCGCCCTCGTTCGCGAATCAAAAAATTACCCGGCCACCGCTCCACCCGATGCGCGCATCGGTCGAATCGTGATCGCCGGGATTATAGCAGGCTAAACGGCGCCGCCCAATCCAGTCAATAGCCGGCGCGCCCCGAACGTTCACGCGGGCGGACGGTTGCGCGCGGCCGATCGAGCGTCTAAGCCTTATGCACCTTGATCTCGCCATTGCATGAAAACGACGCCGTGCTCTTCATCGATCGCAAGGGCCGGCGCTATCTGAAAATCCTGCGCGCGGGCAAGCGGATCGAAATCCGCGGCCAAATCGATCCGGAAAGCCTGTTCGGACTCGAAGAGGGTTCGCGCGTGAAATCGAGCGCGGGCGAAAGCTATCTGGTGCTGCGCCCGACCTACGCCGACCTGATTCCCCATCTGCCGCGCGCGGCCCAGGTGATCTATCCGAAGGATACCGGCCCGATGCTGCTGTGGGGCGACGTCTATCCGGGCGCGACGGTGATCGAGGGCGGAATCGGGGCCGGCGCGCTGACGATCGCGCTGCTGCGCGCGGTCGGTCCGCACGGCCGCGTGATCTCGTACGAGATTCGCGAGGACTTCGCCGCCGCCGCGCGGCGCAACGTGGCCGCGTTCTTCGGCGACGCGCCGCATTGGACCCTCAAGCTGCGCGACCTGTACACGGGCTTCGACGAAACCGGCGTCGATCGGATTTTTCTCGACCTGCCGGAACCGGGCCGCGCGCTCGACCTGGTCGCGCCAGCGCTGCGGCCGGGCGGCGTCTTCGTCGGTTACGTGCCGACCGCGATTCAGCTCAAGGATACCGTCGAGGCGTTGCAGCGGCGGCCCGATTTCGGCGAAATCGACAGCTTCGAGACGCTGATGCGTCATTGGCGGGTCAAGGGGATGAGCGTGCGGCCGACCCATCGGATGGTCGCGCATTCGGCGTTCATCATTATCGCGCGCCGCCTCGCCAATCTTCCGATCGCGAATCCGGTGACGGCCGACGAATCCCTCCCGCCGATAGCGTCGGAAGATAATCGCGAGGGCGACGGCGATTTCGAACGCGACGGCGACGACGAATCGCGCGACTGACGCGGCCGTGAACGTCACGGGCGGACGCCGGTGAACAGCGCGCCAATTACCGCCCCGGCGGCGATCAGCCAGGCGGAATTGATCCGGTAGCGAAGCAGGACGAACGCGCTCAGCGCCGCGATCGCGGTCGTCGGCGGATCGATAATCGCGGCGCGTCCGAGGCGCCACGTCACCACAACCATCAGGGCCAGCGACGCGGCGTTGACGCCGTCGAGGAAGGCGCCCGCGGCGGGCGAGCGGCGCAGCCGCGGCAGCAGTGGCCCGCTGATCGCGACGAAGAAAAACGCCGGCGCGAAAATCCCGGCGGTCGCGACGATCGCGCCGTTCGTGCGTCCCAGCAGATAGCCGATAAAGGTCGCCGTGCAGAAGACCGGGCCGGGCGTGAATTGTCCCACCGCGACCGCGTCGAGCAATTGTCCCTGCGTCAGCCAATGGAGCCGATCAACGAAATCCGCCTGCAGAAAGGCGAGCAGCACGTAGCCGCTGCCGAACAGCACCGCGCCGATTTTCGCGAACAGGATGCACATCGCGGCCAGGCTGAACGGCGCGGCGCTCGCGACGCCCGCGCCGACCGCGATCGCCGCGGGCGTTGCGAGCGCCGGCAGCGCGCC
>JAJXYM010000133.1 GCA_021780585.1 Deltaproteobacteria bacterium | reverse complement strand
TCACATAGGCGGCGTAACGCAAAGGATCGGTCTGGCTGACGCCGGGTCCGCCGAGACACAGATGGGCCTGCTCGAGTTCCTTGCGATGGTTGAGCACGACCATCCGCTCGCGTGGCGGCGCGGTTGTTTCGCCGCGTCCGTCGCCCTCGACTTCGCCGAAGAAGCCCGCGCAGGCCCGCACCAGCTTGTCATGATCGACCGCGCCCGCCGCCGCGATAAACACGCGCCCCGCGCGATAGCGCTCGGCCATGAAGCCGACCAGCAGGTCGCGGTCGATCGCGTTAACCGATTCGACCGAGCCAAAGATCGGCAGCGACAGCGGATGGCCTTGCCAGAAATGGAGGTTGAAGAGGTCGTGGATAAAGTCGTCGGGCGTATCCTCGGCCTGCGAAATTTCCTGCAGCACCACCTGGCGCTCGCGATCGATTTCGGCTGGATCGAAAACCGACTCGAGGAACAGGTCCGCCAACACCTCGGTCGCCATCGCCAGGTCCTCGCCGAGCACCTTGGCGTAATAGCAGGTGTATTCCTTGCCGGTGAAGGCGTTGAGCACGCCGCCCACCGCGTCGAAAATTTCGGCGATCTGCGCGGCGGTGCGCTTCTTCGTGCCCTTGAACAGCAGATGCTCGATGAAGTGCGAGACGCCGCTCTCGCCCGGCGACTCGTAGCGTGAGCCGTTTTCCACCCATACGCCGATCGTGGCCGAGACCACCTGCGGCATCGCCTCGGTCATCACCCGCACGCCGTTGGGCAGTACGCTCTTGCGAACCATCGCGGCGCCGGCCTACTCGCTCTTGCCCTGCGCAAGCTCCTCTTGAGCCTCGCGCAGCGACAGCCGGATTTTCCCGCCGCGATCGACGTCGAGCACCTTGACCTTGATCCGGTCGCCCTCGTGGACCACGTCCTCGACCCGGCGTACCCGCTCGCTGGAAAGCTGCGAGATATGCAGCAGGCCGTCAGTTCCCGGAAGGATTTCGACGAAGGCGCCGAATTCGACGATCTTGCGCACCGTGCCCTCGTAAATCCGTCCGATCTCGGGCTCGGCCGTGATCCCCTCGATCGCACTGATCGCCTTTTCCATCGCCGCGCTGTCGGTCGAGGCGATCAGCACCGTGCCATCATCCTCGATATCGATCTTGCAGCCGGTCTCTTCGACCAGCGCGCGAATCACCTTGCCGCCCGGTCCGATTACGTCGCGAATCTTGTCGGGCTTGATATGCAGCGTGACGATCCGCGGCGCGAAGGTCGAAACCTCCTTGCGCGGTTCGGCGATCGCCTTCTCCATCACGCTCAGCACAAACAATCGCGCGTCGCGCGCCTGATGGAGCGCCTGACGCATCACCTCCCGCGTCACGCCGCCGACCTTGTTGTCCATCTGGATCGCGGTGACGCCCGCGGCGGTGCCGGCGACCTTGAAATCCATGTCGCCGAGATGGTCCTCGTCGCCAAGGATATCGGTGAGCACGCGCACCTGCTCGCCTTCCTTCACCAGGCCCATCGCGATTCCGGCGACCGGCGACTTGATCGGCACGCCCGCGTCCATCAGCGCGAGGCTCCCGCCGCACACCGTCGCCATCGAGGAGCTGCCGTTGGACTCGAGCACTTCGGAAACGACCCGGATGGTGTAAGGGAAATCCGCTTCGGGCGGCAGCACCGCGGACAGCGCCCGCTCGGCCAGCGCGCCATGGCCGATTTCACGCCGCGACGGCCCGCGCAGAAACTTCACTTCGCCGGTCGAAAACGGCGGGAAGTTATAGTGCAGCATGAACTTTTTGTAGCGTTCGCCCAGCAGCGCGTCGATCTTCTGCTCGTCCGACGAGGTGCCCAGCGTCACGGTCGCCAGCGCCTGGGTCTCGCCGCGCGTGAACAGCGCCGAGCCGTGGGTGCGCGGCAGCACCTGCACCTGCGCGCTCAGCGGCCGAATTTCGGTTGAGGAACGATCGTCGATCCGCTTGTCCTGCTCGAGAATCACGCGGCGCACGCGATCGCGCAAAACCTTTTCGCAGGCCTCGCCGAGCTCGCGTTCGCGCTCGGGAAAGCGCATCCGCAACTCCTCGACGGTCTTGTCCTGCAGCGCATAGACGGCGGTGTTGCGCTCTTTTTTGCCCGCGATCGCGAGCGCGCGCTCCAATTCCGACGCCATCCGCTCGCGCACCGCGCCGAGCAGCGCCGGGTCCATCTGCTTGCGCGTGAATTCGCGCTTGGGCTTGCCCGCGAGCCGCCGCAATTCGCCCTGCAGCTCGAATACCGGGCGCATCTCCTCGTGCGCGGTGAACAGCGCCTCGAGAATCGCCTCCTCATCGACGATCTGCGCGCCGCCCTCGAGCATCACGATCGAGTCCGGGTTGGCCGCGATCACCAGCGCGATATCGCTCTCCTCGAATTCCGCCAGCGAGGGATTCACCGCCAGCTTGCCGTCGATCCGGCCCATCCGCACGGCCGCGACCGGCCCCTCGTGCGGGATGTCCGAAATTTCGAGCGCGGCCGAAGTCGCGATCAGCGCGAGCATGTCCGGATCGTTTTCGCGATCGACCGACAGCACGGTCGCGACAATCTGGGTTTCCTTGTCGTAGCCCTTGGGAAACAACGGGCGCATCGAGCGGTCGATCAGCCGCGAGGTGAGAATTTCCTTCTCCGACGGCCGGCCCTCGCGCTTAAAAAAACCGCCGGGGATTTTCCCGGCGGCGAAGGTTTTTTCCTGATAATCGACGGTAAGCGGCAAAAAATCTATTTTTTCGCGGCTTTGATAGGCCGATACCACTGTGGCCAGCACGACGGTTTCACCATATTGCGCGAGCACCGCGCCATGCGCCTGCCGCGCGAGCCGTCCGGTTTCGAGCGACAACCGCCGGCCGCCAAATTCAATCTCGAGCTTTCTGTACATCGGATCCTGCTTGAGGGAGAGGGCTTCGATTTCGCGGCCATGCCGCGCAACCCCTGAATGCCTGACGCGCCCAACGGGCGTCCGCCAGCGTCCGTATCCGAAACCGGCCTAGCGCCGGATTCCGAGCCGGTCGATCAGCCCTTTGTAACGGTCGTAATCCCGCCCGTGCAGATAGTCGAGCAACCGCCGCCGCTTGCCCACCAGGCGCAGCAGACCGCGGCGCGAATGATGATCCTTCGCGTGGGTCTTCAGATGCTCGGTGAGCTGTTCGATACGCGCGCTGAAGATCGCGATCTGAACCTCGGACGAGCCGGTGTCGTTGGCTTTCAGGGCGTTGGCGCCGATTATTTCCCGTTTGCGGGCGACCTCGAGGGGCATCAGGTCTACTTACTTTCCCTTTTTCCTTGATTTATCCGGAAAATATACCAGACTAATCCGGGCAGGTAAAGCCGGGTCCGCCACGCGGCCGGGCGTTCGTCAATCGATCACGCGCGACCGATATAAGCCCGTTGTGGCGTGTTTTAGCCGAAAAACGCGCGAGTCTCGCTTGCTCGGCGAATCCGAAAATTCGCCGATTTTTCGCTCGATCGGTGCGCCGCGCGGCGGCTCGGTCGCTCGTCCCGACCGGCGTCGCGCCAGCGACCGCATCAGCCGATCGGCAGCCTGGTCAGCACCGTAAGCACTTCGTCTTCGATAATCCCGGCGATCCGCGCGCCGTACTTTTGCAGCTCCGGACTCGCCATCAGCGCCCCGACCGCGTTCGCATCGCTGACTTCCCACAAATCGACGACGGTGTTGACCCGTCCGATCACGCTGGCGTAGCTGCCGACGAGCTTCCAGCCATGCTTCGCGACGACCGGAGTCAATTCGTTCAGCAAGGCGATAAAGTCCTGCAGCTTGCCCGGATGGAGCTTGATCGACGCCTGGACGTAAACCATTTTTCGCGCCCTCCATCGGCATCGCTATCATCTGATCAATTTCGCCGTCAAACCGGCCGCGCCGACCCGCTAATCCGCCGCGAAGACGCGCTCGATCACGGCGGTCACGCGCGACGTCGCTTCGGCGATCGCCACCAGCCGTTCGCCGGCGACGACCTTGAATTTCCGGGCGCCGGGCGGCGCGATACAGTCGAGCGCGCGCGAGTCGCCATTGCGCAGGCGCCGTTCGGTCTCGGCGTCGGCGCGCGCCTCCGGCATCCCGGCCAGCGCCGCGCGCATCCCGATCAGGCCGCTCGCGTCGCCCCGTTCGAGCGCGGCGAGCGCGTCGGCCAGCGAATCCGCCATCGCGAGCGTAAACTGGCCGCTTTGCGTGCGGCGCAACTCCGCCAGGTAGGCGACGGTCCCGAGCGCCGCGCCAAGATCGCGCGCCAGCGCCCGCACGTAAGTCCCGGGCGAGCATACCAGGTCGAACCGCAGCCGGTCGGGAGCGGCGATCGCCAGTTCGAACCGTTCGATCGAGACCGTCCGGGGCGGCGGCGGCGCCACCTCCTCGCCGCGGCGGGCCAACTTGTAGAGCGGCACGCCGGCGCGCTTGATTGCGGAGTAGACCGGCGGCGTCTGCTCGATCGCGCCGTGAAAGCGCGCCGCGACTTCCGCGATCGCGGCCGGATCGAGCGGCGGGACCGGCGCGGTCCGCACGACCGCGCCGGTCGGATCGAGCGTGTCGGTCTCGGCGCCCAGCGCGATCAGCCCGGAGTAATGCTTTTCGCCTTCATGCAGAAAGGGGGCGAGCTTGGTCGCCTCGCCGACCAGAATCGGCAGCACGCCGGTCGCGAACGGATCGAGCGTGCCCAGATGGCCGACGCGGGCCGGTTTGACGCGCGCCTTGACCAGCCGCACCACCTCGGCCGAGGAGGCCCCGGCCGGCTTGTCGATAACGATGATTCCATTCATGGCGAATCGCCCAGATTAGCCGATCGCCGCAGCCGCCGTAAGCGCGCCGGCCCCGCAATTTCGCGCGGGCGCGCGGCTACTCGCGAGGGCGCGTCTCGCGCAACAGCGCATCCACCCGCGCGGCGCTCTCCGGCCCGGGGTCGAACTCGAAATCGAAGTCCGGCGTATAGCGCAGGCCCAGCGCCCGGCCGAGATTGCGGCGGATAAAGCCTTCGGCGCTCTGAAAGCCCTTGATCGCGTCGGCCGCGTGGGCCTGGCCCCGCAGATGCGAGAAAAGGATCCGGCCGTGGCGCAAATCGTCGGCCATCTTGACCGAGGTGAGCGTGACCCCGCGCAGCCGCGGATCGCGCAAATCCCGCAGCAGCATGATCGAAAGCTCCCGCAGCACCATCTCCGCGACCCGGCCGGGCCGTCTGCCGTCTCCGCTGGTCATGAAACGATCCTATTCCCTCGTCATACGCGGACGAAGCGCCGCCGCGGCGGGCGCCGCACAATCTTCCACAGGGCCGCGGCCAAATCGGTCAATAATTGAGAATTTCGAGCCGTTCGCCGCCGAGCGGCGCCAGCGCCAGGGCATCGATAAAGTTGACCACTTCGCGCAGCGCCGAATCGACGAAGGCCCGGTCGCTGCCGACCTGGCAGATTCCCAGTTCGGCGCGCTGCCACAGATCGTGGCCGTCGGACTCGGCGATCGAGACGTTGAATTTCGCGCGCACGCGCGCCTTGATCGCGCGCAACACCTGGCGTTTGCCCTTGAGCGAATGGTTGTCCGGCAGGAACAGGGTGAGCCGCATGACGCCGACGACCATCGTGGATTTCCCGCCTTCGCGGCGCCGGACGGCGCGCCGCCGCCGGCTCCCGCCGCAATCCGGGCCGGCCGGGTCCGTCCCCGGCTCAGGTCTGGAGTTGCGCGCCCTGACCGCGCATCGGCTCGGCCTTGGGCGCTTCAAGCTTGCGCAGCACGGTTTCGAGCTCGAAATTCTCGACCACGTCGCCGGGCTTGAGGTCGTTGAAGTTCTCAAGTCCGATACCGCATTCGTAGCCGGACTGAACCTCGCGCACGTCATCCTTGAAGCGGCGTAATGACGCCAGCTTGCCTTCCCATACGACGCGGCCGTCGCGCACCAGACGGGCGCGCGCGCTGCGCAGCAGCTTGCCGTCGAGCACCATCGCGCCGGCGACGGTGTTGCCCTGGACGACGAAGGTCTGGCGCACCTCGGCGCGGCCGAGCGCCTTTTCCCGGAAGGTCGGCGCGAGCAGACCTTCCATCGCCTCGCGCATGTCGTTGATCGCCTCGTAAATAATCGTGTAGAGGCGGATTTCGACGCCCACTTTTTCGGCCAGTTGGGCGGCCTTCGGTTCCGGCCGGATGTTGAAGCCGATAATGATCGCGCGCGAGGCCGAGGCCAAGGTCACGTCGGTCTCGGAGATCGCGCCCACCGACTTATGCAGAATCTCGAGCTTCACCTCGCTGGTCGAAAGCCGGCTGAGCGAATCCGCCAGCGCCTCGACCGAGCCGTTAACGTCGCCCTTGATAATGACCCGCAGCTCCTTGACCTCGCCCGCCGCCATCCGTTCGCTCAAAGCTTCGAGCGAGATCCGGCTGGTCTTCTGCAGCACGCCCTCGCGCTGCTTGGAGGCGCGGAACTCGGCGACCTGGCGCGCCTTCGCCTCTTCCTGCACGGCGGTGAAGGCGGTGCCCGGCTCCGGCACACTGGACAGGCCGAAAATTTCCACCGGCGTCGACGGTCCCGCCTCGGCGATCCGCTGCCCCAGATGGTCCTGCATCGCGCGCACGCGCCCGTAGGTCGAACCGCAGACGAAGGGGTCGCCCTGATGGAGCGTGCCTTCCTGAATCAGCACGGTCGCGACCGGACCGCGGCCGCGATCGAGCTGCGATTCGACCACCGTGCCGCGCGCGGTGCGATTGGCGATCGCCTTGAGGTCAAGCACGTCGGCCTGCAGCAGGATCATTTCGAGCAGGCGGTCGATTCCCTCGCGCGTCCGCGCCGAGACCGGCACGACGATCGTTTCGCCGCCGTAGTCCTCGGGAATCAGGCCGCGCTCGGTCAATTGCTGCTTGACCCGATCGACGTTGGCCTCGGGCCGGTCGATCTTGTTGACCGCGACGATAATCGGCACTCCCGCCGCCTTGGCGTGATTGAGCGCCTCGACCGTCTGGGGCATCACGCCCTCGTCGGCGGCGACGACCAGGATCACGATATCGGTGACCTTGGCGCCGCGCGCGCGCATCGCGGTGAACGCCTCATGGCCGGGAGTATCGACAAAGCTGATCCGGCGGCCGTGCACCTCGACCATGTAAGCGCCGATATGCTGCGTGATGCCGCCGAACTCGCGCTCGGTGACGTTGGAATGGCGGATCGCGTCGAGCAGCGAAGTCTTGCCGTGATCGACATGGCCCATCACGGTAACCACCGGCGGACGGGGCAGCGCTTCGCCCTCGACCACCTCTTCGCCCTCTTCGATCGCGGATTCGACGTCGAAGGCGACGTTCTCGACGCTGTAGCCGAAGTCGCTGGCGACCAGCGTCGCGGTGTCGACGTCGAGCACCTGGTTGAGCGTGGACATCACGCCCAGGTCCATCAGCTTACGGATAATCTCGCTCGCCTTGACGCCCATCTGGCGGGCGAGGTCGGCGACGGTCACGCCCTCGGTGACGCGCACCACGCGCTTGGAGGCCTTGGGCGTCGTGATTTCGGTCTTGCGCTGTTCCTTGCCCGGCAGGGCGCGCCGCTTCTTGGGCACGCGCAGGCCGCGCATCTCGCGTTCGGCGGCGATATCGGGGGCGCCCTTCTTGACCACCCGCTTCTTTTTGATCGTGCGGGCGGCGCCGGGTTTGGCGGAATCCGGCGACGGCGGCGCGAAGCCTTCCTGCGCCGGCTGGGCCGCGCCGGGAAAGCGCGCGCCCGCGGGCCGCGGCGGTCCCGCCGGACGTCC
>JAJXYM010000256.1 GCA_021780585.1 Deltaproteobacteria bacterium | reverse complement strand
GGCGGCGGCGCCGATCATCCCGAGCGCCGCTTCGAGCGTCGGTTCGACGCCGGGCGCGGTCAGCGCGCGATTCAGCGCCAGGGCGATCCGCTGGCGGCCGGGCGCGACGACGATGCGGCTCGCGAGGCGCACGTCGGCGTCGGCTTCGGCGCCGAACTTCACGCGCGCGATTGCCGCCGGCGCGCGTTCGGCGATCAGCGTTTCCGCCGGCGCGTAAACCGCTATCCGCGCGGTCGAAAACAGCGCCGCCTCCTCGTCGGCCACCCCTTCCAGCGTGCCGAGTCCCTCGGTGTGCTCGATATCGGCGTTGAGCACCAGGGCGACGTCGGGTTCGACGATCGCCGCGAGCCGGGCGATTTCGCCGGCGCGATTCGTGCCGCATTCGATTACCGCCGCGCGTTCGGCGCCGCTCAGCGTCAACAGCGTCATCGGCACGCCGATCAGATTGTTGAGATTGCCGGGCGTGGCGAGAATCTCCCCGAACAATGCGCGCGCCAACGCCGCCGTGAGCTCCTTGGTGGTGGTTTTGCCGGCGGCGCCGCCAATCGCGATGACCGGCGGATTGTGCGGGCCGCGGATCCGATGGAGATGGAAATGCGCCAGCGCGCCGAGCGCCGCCAAAGTGTCGTCAACCATGAAGCAGGGTAGCGCCGCGCTTGCCCGGCCGCGTTCGACGATCGCCGCCGCCGCGCCGCGCGCAGCCGCCGCCGCGAGATATTCGTGGCCGTCGCGCGCGCCGCGCAATGCGACGAACAGCGCGCCCGCCGCAAGCGAGCGCGTGTCGATACTCACGGCGGTGGTGGCGCCGTCAAATCCGGATGGCGCGGCGGCGTCCGTCGCGCGGATGATTTCGGCCGCCGTGAAGCGGCATCGGTTAAGCGGTATCGCCGTGGCCATGCGCACGCCTCGCCTTCATGAGCGCCGGCCGCGTCGCTTGACAACGCTCGCGCCGGGCTTCAGCTTCATTTGATTGTAGCAATTGCCACGGAGGCGGGTGCGATGGCAGCGAGCGAGGCGCCGCGGGTCGGCGTGATCATGGGCAGCAAGAGCGATTGGGAATACATGGCGGTGGCGGCCGAAGTCATGACCGAACTTAAAGTATCGCATGAAGTGAGGGTCCTGTCCGCCCATCGCATGCCCGACCTTACGCTCGAATACGCCGCCGGCGCCGCCGCGCGCGGACTCAAGGCGATTATCGCCGGAGCGGGCGGGGCGGCCCATCTGGCGGGCGTCGTCGCCGCCAAAACCATCATCCCGGTGATTGGCGTGCCGATGCCGACCACGAGCCTCAACGGAATGGACTCGCTGCTTGCGATCGTCCAGATGCCCAAGGGCGTGCCGGTTGCGACGATGGCGATCGGCAAGGCTGGAGCGGCGAACGCCGGTCTGTTCGTGGCCGCAATTCTGGCGCTCGAGGACGCGGAACTCGCCGGGCGAATCGCGGCCTGGCGAGCGGCCCGGGTCAAGGAGCTGCTGGAGCAGAAACTGCCCTGAGCGCTTGATTTGCGGAATCGATGTGCGGCCCGACGCGGCCATTGCGCTGGCGCCGCCTGCGCGATGTAATCGATAGAGAATGATGCGGCGGTTCGCGAATGCAATAATAATTGGCGCCACGCTGTTTTGCCTGGCGCCACAGGCGCGCGCGATCGAAATTCGCAAAGCCGGCAAAATCGCGATTCCCGTCAACGCCCAGGTCGTGCCGTTCGCGACCGATCCGACCGTCGCGACGGTTTTGCGTCAGGACTTTCAGGCCGAGAGCCGATCCGCATCGGCCAACGCTGCCGCGCCGGTCACGCTGACCGTCTCGCTGATCGAACGTCCGCTCAAGCCGGGGGTTTCGCTTGAGGACCTCGCGCCCGGCGATCCCTCAGTGCCAGCGCTGCTCAAGGAGGCGGGCGAAACGCCGCCGCCGCTCGGCGACACCGGCGTCGCGCCGGACGAGGCCGCCGTCGCCCGGCTGCGCGAACAGCAACAGCTTCCGCCCGACACGATTTCGCAGACCGCGCAGGCAGCCAACGCGATGGAGGGTCCATTGGGCCCGCTTATGATGGGGGGACCGTTTTTGGGCGGGCCAATGATGGGTGGGCCAATGATGGGCGCGCCGATGGCGCCCGGCGGATGTATGCCCGGCACGGTTCCGTGTATGCCGGTCGCGGCGTCCGCGCCCACGCCGCAGGCGCAACCCGGCGATCCCGGCTATACCGGCGACACTCAAGCATACATGCAGCAAGGCTCGGCGCTGCAAAGCTTTCAGCGCTCCGGCGGCAATGACAACGACTACGACTGGGTGATTATCGCCCGCGTCTCGGCCAGCGGCTCGGACGACGAGATGACCGTCCTTGCCGTGGTTCATCCGGGCGAAGACCGTCACGCGGCGAAACGGCTGGTGGCGGAGGAGATCGCCAACGCCGTCCTGCAATGACGCGGGCGTAGTCGGCGATGCGCGCGCGGGCCGCGCCGATGGTCGCGGCGGGGACCGCGCCCGTCAGACGCGATAGAAGTTGCGCGCGTTGACCGCAAGAATCTTGTCGATTGATTCCGTCGGCAGCGCCGCCAGATATTCGCGCGCCTTGGCCACCGGATGGACGAAGCCCTCGGCGTGCGGATAGTCGGAGCCGATAAAGAACTTGTCGTCGCCGGCGAACTGCACGATATATTTGAACATCTTTTCTTCCGGGTCGCCGCTGACCCAGATATTGCGCGCGAAATACTCGCTCACCGGCCGTTTCATCCGCGAAGTTCCGCCCATGTAGCGATAGCGGTAATCGACCCGCTCCAGCCATTCGCCCACCCATCCGACCATCGCTTCGACCGTTGCGACGCGCAGCCGCGGGAAGCGCTCGAACACGCCGTCCACGACCATCGTGGTCAGCGCCTGGCGCGGGTCCTGGATCAGGTTCATGGTGAAGTACATCAGGCCGGGCTTGGGCTCCTTGTACCACGAGCTGCCGGTGTAATGGCGATGCGAAACCAGATGCAGTCCGACTGAGATATCGAGGTCTTGCGCCGCCGCCCATACCGGATCGTAGGCCGGATGGCCGAAGCTGCGCCCCCCGATCGGCGCCGCCGAGACGAACGCCGTGCGGCATCCGAGTCTCGCCACACGATTAAGCTCCGCGACGGCCAGCGCGGAATCGCGCAAGGAAATATGCGCGGCCGGAAACAGCCGGTCGCGATAACCGTCAACCAGCTCGAAGGCCCAGCGGTTGTAGGCGCGGCAGAGCGCGTCGGCCAGCAGCGGCTCGTCCAGCTCGCCTTCCCAGATAATCCCGATACTCGGAAAGATGACCTGCGCGTCGATCTCCTCCTCATCGAGGAAGCGCGTTCGCGCCGCCATGTCCTGCCATTGCGCGCTGAAGGCGCGATAACGGTCGAAGCCGCCGACCTGCGCGCCGCCCTCCTTTTGTCCGTAGCCCGAAAGCAGGCCGAGAACTTCTTCGACGTCGCGCAGCTTCAGCGGCCGGTTGTCGCACAGCATCGCGCGCGTACCGGTGACGGGATCGGTCGCCAGCTTGACCGCGCGGTCGCGAAAGGCGGGATCGATATAACGCTCGAACATCTCGAGCGGCTCCATGAAATGGCTGTCGCCGTCGAACGCCCTCATCGCCGGACCTCCGCACATGGCTATCGACTTCGATTTAGCAGAACGCTCACGTCGCCGACAAACTTTGCCGTCACCGACGATCGTTCCCCCGACCGGCGTTCCTTGCGGGCGGGATCCAGTGATTATCGATTCTTGCCGCCGTTGCGGCGGGGCGGTTTTTTCCCGCCGACCACCTTGAGCTCCGGGCGGCGATGGCGCGCGTCGAAGCTCCGCACCGCGAGCCATCCCGCGGCGATATAGAAGAGCGCAAAGCCGGCTTCCATCGTCGTGATGCGTGCGTCGACGCTCCATCGCGTCGCGCCCAGAAACGCCGTGCCGAGCACGATGAACGCGGTAATTCGCGGGATGAACATCCGCATCGGCGACGCCGGGTTCTCGGACGCGCGGGCGGCCAGCAGGAGCCAGACCATCGCGAGCGCGAACGTCGCGCCGAGACAGGCGAGTCCGCGAAACTGATCGTTCGAATTGTTGAAATAGAGCGCGAGCGCGAACAGCGCGACGATCGCGGGGGCGAACGTAATCGCCCGCCACGAAATCATCAATCCGCCGCCGTTTGGTTCAGGCTCGCCGCGATCCATCGGGCGCCAGTATCCGCAAGCCCGCGCGGATAGACAAGCCGCGTCCGCGATGGCACGCTCGCGCAGAATGCCGGCGCGGCGAAATCCGATCGCTTGCCGCCGCGCCGATCGCTCGCGGAGGTTTACAATGTATCAATCATTCGAATATTCGGTCACGGACGGAATCGCGCTGGTGCGCCTGAACCGTCCCACCAAGCTCAATTCGATCGACGCGGTGATGGTGCGCGAATTCGCCGAGCTGGTGGCCAACGTCCGCGCCGACCGGGAGGTCCGCGTGGTCGTCTTCACCGGCAACGGCCGGGCGTTTTGCGCGGGCGCCGATATCGCCAATCTCAACAGCATCACGAACAGCGGCGATTTCATGGGCTTTATCGAGCGCGTGCAGCTCGCCTTCAACGCGATCGAGGACCTCGACCGCCCGACCATCGCGGCGATCAACGGCCTCGCCTACGGCGGCGGATGCGAACTGTCGCTGGTCTGCGACTTTCGCATCATGGCCGAGGAGACCACGATCGGCGTGCCGGAAATCCTGATCGGCGTGCTGCCGGGCGCGGGCGGCACGCAGCGGCTCTCCAAGATGCTGCCGCCGGCGATCGCCAAGCGCATGATCTACCTCGGTGAACCGCTCACCGCCGCGCAGGCGCTACATTTCGGCTTGGTGAACCAGACCGCGCCGGCGGCGCAGGTGCTCGACGTCGCGATGGATTTCGCCCGCCGCCTGCTCAAGATGCCCCCGCTCGCCGTGCGCTGCGGCAAGCTGCTGGTCCATACGGGAATGAACGCCGATCTGAAGAGCGGAATCGAGGCCGAACGGCAGGCGATGGGTTTTCTGTTCGGCACCGAGGACCGGGTCGAGGGGATGGGCGCCTTTCTGGGCAAGCGGCAGGCCGCGTTCAAGGGCCGCTGAAGCAATTTATAACCCAACCGGCCGTTTGCTTGTCGCGTTCACGCAAATCGCGCTATAAGCCGGACTGTTCGGATTTATTAGGAGTTCTCGCGGAAAAAGACTCAACGGAACAACAGTCGCAACGGCCGGCCGGGGTGGGCCGGCCGTGGTCTGGCGCGCAGCCGCGTGGGGATGCGGCGCGCGTCGCAAGGAGGGTCGCACATGGCGGAATTCGACACGATCATCAGGGGCGGAGTGGTCGTCGACGGCACGCGGATGCCGCGTTATCGCGCCGACGTGGGGATCAAAGACGGCCGCGTCGCCAAACTCGGCTATCTCAAGCCGCATCAGGCCAATAAGGTCATCGACGCCGACGGCCAATTCGTCGCGCCCGGCTTCGTCGATCTGCATACGCATTACGACGCCCAGCTTTTCTGGGACCCATATTGCACGATATCGAGCTGGCACGGCGTTACCTCGGTCGTTATCGGCAATTGCGGCTTCGGCTTCGCGCCGGTCAAGGCCGAGATGCGCGACCGTGCGATGCTGACGATGACGCGCACCGAGGCGATACCGTACGCCTCGATGAAAGCGGGTCTGCCGTGGGACTGGGTCACCTATCCTGAATTTCTCGACAGTGTCGAGCGCCGTCCCAAGGGCGTTAACATGCTGCCATTCGTGCCGATGGCGCCGATCATGACCTGGGTGATGGGGCTCGACGAGGCGAAGTCGGGCCGGATGCCGACCGAGACCGAAACCAAAGAGATGTGCCGCCTTATCAATGAGGCGATGGACCATGGCGCGTGCGGATGGTCGGCGCAGCGTTTCGGCAAGAACAGCGTTCAGGCCGACTATGACGGCTCGCCGATGGTTACCGACCTGATGCATGACGAGACCGCGCTGGCGCTCGCGCGCGTGCTCGGCGAACGCAACGAAGGCTTTATCCAGATGTCGTATATCCCGGACGCCAGCAAATACGAGGGCGATATCCAGGACCATACGGAGAAGCATTTCGAGGAGTTGGCGACGGCGGCGGGCCGGCCGATTCTCTACAACGCGATCGCTATCAACGACGCCCATCCGGAGCGTTTCCGGCGCCAGTTGCACTGGATCGAAAGCTGCGCCAGGCGTGGTATCCGCGTCTTCGGCCAGTCGGCCACGCTCGAAGTCGGCTTCGTCTTCACGTTCAAGGACTGGAACCTGTGGGACGACATGCCCGAATGGCGCGAGGTGACGACCGGCCCGATCGAGGACCGGCTGATGAAGCTCTCGGATCCGGAGCGTCGGCCCGGCCTGCGCAAGGTCGACGAGATGACCGGGCTAATCACCAACGACGTGCGCGATATCTTCATCCTGGAGTGCAAGCGGGCGGATTTGAAGAAGTACGAAAATCTGACGGTTGGCGAAGTCGCCAGGCGCGAGAACAAGCATCCGGTCGATGCGATGCTGGATATCGCGTGCGCGGACGGACTGAATACCGATTTCTACACGCCGCCGATCAACGTGCGCAATGACTATCTGAAGGAGATGGTTACTTCGCCGGGAATGGCGATCTTCGGCGTGTCGGACGGCGGCGCCCATACCAAGTTCTTCTCCGGCGGGCGCTATTCGACCGAGGCGCTGATCAAGATGGGGCGCGACAACGATATCCTGCCGCTCGAGGAGATCCACTTCCGCCTCAGCGCCCATCCCGCGATGTGCGCGGGCTTCAGGAATCGCGGCACGCTGGTCGAAGGCAATTGGGCCGACGTGGTGATTTATGACCTTAACCGGCTCGCCATCAAGCCGATGGAAATCGTGCACGATTTCCCGGGCGGCGAATGGCGCCGGGTGCAGCGCGCCGAGGGCTATTCGACGGTGATGGTCAACGGCGGCGTGATTATCGAGAACGGTCGCGAAACCGGAACGACGCCCGGCAAGCTGCTGCGCCAGGGCGGCTGATCTATCCGCGGGTGCGGGCGCGTCAAGTGGGGAGACGCCCGCACCCCTTGAATGTCCATTCGACGCGGCGATCGCCGCACGAATCTTAAGTGGTTAACAATTTACTATTTCAGGGGAGGAGACGAGTGAAGAAAACCGGCTGGCTTCCAGGGACTTTCGGCGCGATCGCGATCGCCTGCGCGGTCGCGCTTCCGGCGCATGCGGCGGGCGGGCCGAAGGCGGAGATCATCGCCCTCGAACATCGCTGTATTCTGGCGCAAAACGCCGATCAGGCGATGGCCTGCTTCGATCAAAAGAACATCACCCTCTACGACTTCATGCCGCCGCTCAAGTATTCCGGCCAGGCCGCGGTCAAAAAGGATCTCGAGGCCTTTTTCAACAACGCCAGGGACGTGAAGGGCGAATTCATGGAGCTCGACGTCGTCACCGACGGCCGGCTTGGCGTCGCCAACAGCCTCCAGCACTTCACCTGGAAGGATAAGGACGGCAAAGAGCTGGCGGGGAATTTCCGCGTTACCGACTGTCTGCATAAGGTCGGCGGCAAATGGAAAATCTTCCATTCGCATATTTCCGTCCCGGTCGATCCCGCCACCGGCAAGGCCGTGATGGACGCGAAGCTGTAGCCGCCGGCCCCTGCGGCTGGGCGGCGCGCGAGGGGCTAATCGATCGCGGGAGGACGGGCGCGCGCCGGTCCTCCCGCGCGTTTTCACCGATAGTTCCGCCGGCGCGAGCGACCGGGTAAGCTTTTCTTCCAAGCGCAA
>JAJXYM010000075.1 GCA_021780585.1 Deltaproteobacteria bacterium | reverse complement strand
AAGGCGAACCTCAACGGCTTCACGCTCGACTAGGCCGGGCGGATTCGCGCGCGATTCAACAAGGACCTACTGCGGATGCCGACAAATTTCCTGCTCGAGCGTGACGGTCCGGTCACGACGATTACCTTCAATCGGCCGGAGCGGCGCAATTGCATGAACCGCCCCGTGATGACCGAGCTCGAAGATCTGGTGCGCGCGGTGCGGGACGACCGCGATACGCGCGCGCTGATCGTGACCGGCTCCGGAACCGCGTTTTCCGCCGGCGCCGATATGTCCGCCGCCAAAGGCGTCGGCGATCCGCGCGAACGCGCGCGGCTCTTCCGCGAACATAACCAGGGCGTGGCGCGGATGGTCGGCCGGATCTTCGATCAGATCACGCGGCTCGACTGTTTCACGATCGCGGCGGTGAACGGCCACGCGGTGGGCGGCGGATGGGCGCTGGCGGTCGCGTTCGATTTCGTGGTCGCGGCCGAAGAGGCCGAATTCTGGGTGCCCGAAGTCGAATTGGGGGCCGCGTTCACCGGCGGCCCCGCGCTCGCGATGGCCGCCGCGCTCGGTCCGTGGCGCGCCAAGGAGGCGATGGTGATGTGCCGCCATTACACGGCGCGGGAACTCTTCGATCTCGGCATGGCGCATCGCGTGGTCGCGCGGGCGGAGTTGATCCCGGCCGCGCGACAGCTTGCCGGCGATCTGATGAAGCTCCCGCGCAAGGCGGCGACCGCGACCAAGCATTTTATCGACGGCGTCTTTATCGGCCCGCGGCTCTATTGATAACGCGGCGGCGCGGGCGGCAAATTGACGCGCGGTTGAACCGCGCGGTGCTGGCGTAAGCCGCCAGAAGGACGAGTCCAATGATCGTTCCCGATCGAATCGGCCATGTCGTGATCAAGGTGCGCGATCTCGAGCGCTCGAAGAAGTTTTATACGGAAGTGCTCGGTCTTACGCGGATGATGGAAATTCCGCAAATCAAGATGGTCTTTTTCGCGAGCCAGGCCCGCGACCATCATGAACTCGCCTGCGTTGAAGTCGGAGCGGACGCGCCGGGTCCGCAAAAAGGCGAAATCGGCCTCGTGCATATCGCCTTTCGGCTGCGCGACGAGGACCATCTGCGCGCCGCGCACGCGGAACTGAAACGTCTCGGCGTGCCGATTCTCTCGACCGTCGATCACGGCGTCAGTATGAGTATCTATTTTCGCGATCCCGACGGCCATCAGATCGAGGTCTACTGCGACGGCACGCCCGAGCATCGCGCGCAATTCGCCAATGACTACACGGGAACCGCGAAGCTCGAGTTCGCGCGGGACGAACCGGGAATCGGCGCGCTGGTCAAAGGGTTGACCAGCTAGGCGCGCGCGGTCGGCGCTGGCGCCGCAAGCACGAATCGCAACAGGAGACGCATGGGAATCCGCACCGGGATCGAATACGTCGAGAGCCTGCGCGACGGGCGCACGATCTTTGTCAACGGCGAGCGCGTCGGGGACGTGACGACCTACGCCCCGTTTCGCGGGATCGTCGCGACCATGGCGTCGCTGTACGACCTGCAGCATCGCCGGGCCGGCGAGCTGACCTTTCCGTCGCCGCGCGACGGCGCCCCGGTGGCGGCATCCTTCCTGATGGCGGAGACGATCGACGCGGCCGAACGCCGCGCCCGCGCCGAAGAGATTCGCGCCGAGCATACCTTCGGCCTGATGGGCCGGATGCCCGATTTCTGCAACGCCCTGCTGACCGACGCCGCCACCGCGCGCGACTATGTCGGCCGGCGCGAGCGGCGTTTCGGCGAGAATCTCGTCCGCTATTACGAAGAAGCGCGCGACCGCGACTGGTGCCTCACGCACACGCTGGTCGATCCGCAAATCGACCGCTCGAAGGGTCCTGCCGAACAGGACGATCCGTTCGCCGCGCTGCGTCTGGTGCGCGAAACCGACGCCGGAATCGTCGTGCGCGGGGCCAAGATGCTCTCGACGCTGGCGCCGTTCGCCAACGAATTATGGGTCGGACCGTTCTATCCGCGCCGCCCCGGCGAAGAGCCTTACGCGCTCTGCTTCGCGATCAAAATGGACACGCCGGGACTCAAATTCATCTGCCGCGAAACCTACGACGCCGGCCGCGGCCATTTCGATCGGCCGCTCAGCTCGCGCTTCGACGAGGAGGACGCGCTGGCGGTGTTCGACGACGTGCTGGTGCCGTGGGAGCGCGTGTTTATCAACGGCGACGTGGAGATTTTCAACGGCGTGATGGGGCGCACGCCGGGCTACGCGATGCTGCAGGGGTCGATTCGCGGGATGGTCAAGCTGCGCTTTCTGGCCGGCCTCGCCTGCCATCTGGCGGAAGCGATCGGCCGCTCCGAGGCGCCGCATCTGCAGGCGCAGGTCGGCGAAATCGTCGCCAACGCCGAGGCGATCAGCGGCCTGATTCGCGCCGGCGCGCATGAGGTGACGTGGGGCGCGACGCGCGGCGCGCCGCATCGCTCGCTCGCCGCGACCTTGTGGGTGCTGATTCCGCAGATGCAGATGCGAGCGGCGGAAACGATCCGGCAGTTGAGCGGCAGCGGCCTGATCATGACGCCGACCGAAAAGGATTTCGCAAATCCCGAGATCCGCGCGTATCTGGAAAAATATCTACGCGGCAAGGACCTCGGCGCGCGCGATCGGGTGCGGCTCTTCAAGCTCGCCTGGGACATGATCGGGGAGCCGTTCGGCAGCCGCCAGTTGCAATACGAATGGTTTTATTCGGGCGACCCGTATTTCACCCGCGCGCGGTTTTTCCGCTCGCCGGTCGCTCGCGATTTCAAATCGATGGTCGGGCGGCTCCTGCGCGACGACGACTGACTGTCGTCGCGTCGCCGCGCCGGCCCGGCTCTATTCGCGGGCGCGCCGGCCGGCCGCGGTTCCGGCGATTTTGCCGAACACCGAACCCGACATCAGGCCCGTCCCGCCCGGGTAGTTGAAGTAGAACAGTCCGCCGACCAGCTCGCCCGCCGCATACAATCCGCCGATCGGTTCGCCGTCGGTGTTCATCACCGCGCCGGCCTCGTCGATCGTCAGTCCGCCGAAGGTGAACGTGATTCCGCAGGTGACGGCGTAACCCTCGAACGGCGCCGTGTCGATCGTGTTCGCCCAGTTGGACTTGTCGAGCGCGAGACCTTCGGTGCGACGGCCGTCCTTGATATTCGGGTTGAACGGAACGTCGGCGCGAACGGCGGCGTTGTAGGCGCGCACTTCTTCCAGAAAGCCTTTCGGATCGACGTCTTCGAGTTTGCCGGCCAGCTCCTCCAGCGTTTGCGCGCCGACTTTCGTCACCCGTTTGATCCGGTATTCGTCGCGCAGCAGATGCGCCACCTTGCGATCGAATACCTGCCAGGCGAACTGGCCCGGCTGCTCGAGAATCGCGCGGCCATACTTGGCGTAGGTGTAGTTGCGGAAGTCCGCGCCCTCGTCGACGAAGCGCCGCCCGCGCGCGTTGACCATGATCCCGAACGGATAGCTATGCTTCTGGAAGCCGTCGCCGACGCTGAGATCGCCGAACTCGGGCGCGTTCCGATCCCATCCCACGGCATGGCATCCCGACCAGTTCCCGCGCGGCATCGCGCCGATCTCCAGCGCCATCCGGATTCCGTCGCCGGTGTTGAAGCGCGATCCGCGCACCTTGACCAGGTCCCATCCGGGGCCGAGATAGCGCGTGCGCCATTCCGCGTTGGCCTCGAAGCCCCCCGTCGCCAGCACGACGCATCGCGCCGCTATCGTCTCGCTGTGCCCGCTGCGGCGCACGACCACGCCATGCACGCCGGCGTCGTCATGGACCAGCCGGAGCGCGCGACTCGCATAGGACACGTCGATTCCGTAACGCGCGGCGGCACCATAGAGCGCGTCGATCAAGCCCGGTCCGCCGCCCCACGCCTCAACCGTCAAACCGCCCCAGAATTTGAATTTGCCGTCGACCTTGAACGCCTGGCGTCCATAGATAGGCGCGAAGCGGACGCCCTTCGATCGCATCCAGAGCATCGTTTCGAGACTGCGGCCGACCAGCGTCTCCGCCAGCCGCGGATCGGTGCGGTACTGCGTGACGCGGCAGATATCGTCGTAAAACTGATCCTCGGGATAGGCGCCGAAATCGGTGTTGGCTTTCTCCTCGGCGGTCAGATCGGGCATCAGCCGCGCGAGATCGTCGACGCCGTTGTACGCGACCCGCATCGCGCCCGCCGTGAAGCGGCTGTTGCCCCCGCGCTCCGCCTCCGGCGCGCATTCCAGCACGATCACGCTCGCGCCGCTTTCGCGCGCGGCGAGAGCCGCGCAAAACGCGGCGTTGCCGCCGCCCACGACGATCACGTCATAAGCCAATCCCATCAACGACCTCGCCTTCGCGACGATTCGCCGCGCCGGCGCCTACTTGCGCTCGCGCAGGTCGGGCGGCGCGGCACTTTTTGCGATCGACGCGTCGAGCGCCTCATAATCGTGGTAACCGATCGTTTCGTAAAGCTCCGCGCGCGTCTGCATCCGCTCGAGCATCGCGGCGGCCGACCCCTCGCGCATCAGGCAGCCGTACAGATCGCGCACGGCCGCGGCCTCGACCCGCAGCGACGACACCGGCCAGATCACCATACGGAAGCCGAAGCTCTCGAACTCGGCGGCGGTGAAATACGGCGTGCGGCCAAATTCGGTCATGTTGGCGAGCAGCGGCGCGTCGACCGCGCGAGCGAAGCTTCGAAACATCCCGGCGCTGGTGAGCGCCTCGGGAAAGATTGCGTCGGCGCCCGCGTCACGATAGCGCCGGGCGCGCGCGATCGCGCCGTCGAGACCCTCCGACGCCGCCGCGTCGGTGCGCGCGATTATCCGCAGATGGCGCCGCGCGCGCACGGCCGCCGCGACCTTCGCCGCCATCTCCTCGGCCCCGACAAGGCGCTTGTCGTTCAGATGGCCGCATTTTTTCGGCAGCATTTGATCTTCGAGCTGAACCGCCGCCGCGCCCGCGTCCTCCAATTCCCGCACCGTGCGCATCACGTTCAAAATGCCGCCGTAGCCGGTGTCGCCGTCGACGATCAGCGGCAATCCCGTCGCCCGCGCGATCGCCCGCGTGAACAGGCACAGCTCATCGAGGCCGAGGATGCCGAGGTCGGCGAGACCGAGGCTCGCGCTGAGCGCCGCGCCGGACAGATAGAGCGCCTTGAAACCGGCCTGTTTCGCGATCAGTCCGGCCAGGGCGTTATGCGCGCCGGGAATTTTCAGGATGCCCGGTTCGCTCCATCTCCGCGCGAGCCGCTCGCCGGCCGGCGGGGCGTCGAATTTGTCGTTGCCGAGCCACGTCATAACCGATGTCCTCGCGCGCGAATTTCCGGCGCGCCGCACGCCGATCGAACCGGCGCAACGGTTTACCGCTCACCTCCGGTTTGTGCAATTATTCGGTCGCGCGATCGCCAGAGTCAAATCGCGCGCCGGCGTGGGAAAATTCGCTCCCGCGCGGCGCCGCGACGCGATCAATAACGTGGCGTTTCCGGAATGCAAGCGTGAATCATGGCTGAAGCTGAATATGACGTAATCGTCGCCGGCGCCGGCAACGCCGCTCTCGCCGCCAGCGTCTCGGCGCGCCTCAGCGGCGCCGAACGCGTGCTGGTGCTGGAAAAAGCCCCCGAGGAATTGCGCGGCGGCAATACCCATTACAGCGGCGGCCTGCTGCGGATCGCGTTCAGCGAAGTCGGGGAAATTCTCCGACTCGTGCCCAAAGCGCGCGAATTGTCCGGTTTCGTCGAAGGAATCGAACCCTATCCGCGCGATCTCTTCTGGTCCGACCTGCGCCGCATGACCGCCGGCCGCACAGATCCCGAACTCGGCGAAATTTTGATCTCCAATTCCTACGCCACCGCGTGCTGGATGGCCGAGCGGGGAATCCATTTCGAACCCGCGATTTCGCTCGGCGCGGTGCGCGTGGGCAACGTGATCAAATGGCCCAAGGGCGCGATCGTCCGCGCCGTCCACGAAGGCGTCGGCCTGTCGCGGATGTGGTTCGCGATCGCGCAACGCCACGGCGTCGAAATCCGCTACGCCAGCGCCGTCACACGACTGCGTCAGGATGCGCGCGGCCGGGTAACCGGCATGGTCGTGCGCGATCCCTCCGGCGTCCACGAACTCGCCGCGCGCGCGGTCGTGCTCGGATGCGGCGGGTTCGAGGCCAACGCCGCATGGCGCGCGCAATACCTCGGCCGTCCGTGGGACCACGCGAAAGTTCGCGGCACCCGCTACAATCAGGGCGACGGCCTGCGCATGGCCTTTGAAATCGGCGCGATGCCGGCGGGACAATGGAGCGGATGCCACGCGACGCCGATTCACGCCGACGCGCCGCCCTTCGGCGATCGCAAGCTTACCGACAAAACCAACCGCCTCTCATACCTGTATGGCCTGATGATCAACCGGCTCGGCCAGCGCTTCGTCGATGAGGGCGAAGACCAGGCGCTGTTCACCTACGCCAAATTCGGCGGAATTATCCTGAATCAGCCCGGCGGCGTCGCCTGGCAAATTTTCGACGCCAAAACCCGAGATCTGCTCGAACCGCGCTACGCGACCAGCGAACCGTTCAGCGCCGACACGATTCCCGCGCTGGTCCGCCAGCTCGATTGCGATCACGAAACCGCGCTCCGCACGATCGCCGAATACAACGCCGCCGCCGGCCACGGCGCGTTCAATCCCGGCGATCGCGACGGGATGGCGACGCGCGGCCTCGCCCTGCCCAAATCCAACTGGGCGCAAAAGCTCGACACCCCGCCGTTCCTCGCCTGGCCGGTCACCGGCGGCATCACGTTTTCCTTCGGCGGACTCAAAATCAACGAGCACGCCCAGGCGCTCGGCACCGACTGGCGGCCGATCGAGGGTCTGTACGTATGCGGCGAGATGGTCGGCGGACTGTTCCATAACAACTATCCGGGCGGCTCCGGCCTGATGTCCGGCGCGGTCTTCGGCCGCATCGCCGGCGCCAGCGCCGCCCGCACCTGACGCGCGCACGTCAACGCCAGGAATTTCTCGATGCGCCAAATCGGCCTCAGAGCGGTCTTCATGCGCGGCGGCACGAGCCGCGCCCTGATGCTCCGCGCGCCGGATCTCCCTGCCGATCGCGACCGCTGGGCGCCCATCTTCCTCGCCCTGATGGGCAGTCCGGACCCCAACGGCCGCCAGCTCGACGGGATGGGCGGCGGCATCTCGTCGCTCTCCAAAATCTGCGTGATCGGCCCGCCCAGCCATCCCGAGGCCGACGTCGATTACACCTTCGCGCAGGTCGCGATTCGCGACGCCGCCGTCGATTACAGCGGCAATTGCGGCAATATGTCGTCGGCGGTCGGCCCCTTCGCCGTCGACGAGGGA
Organism: Deltaproteobacteria bacterium; assembly: GCA_021780585.1. Classification (GTDB taxonomy): domain Bacteria; phylum Desulfobacterota; class Binatia; order Binatales; family Binataceae; genus JADMIL01. The sequence continues at coordinate 432 of JAJXYM010000075.1, read as the reverse complement.
ATCGTGCGCGCGACCGGCGACCAGGCCGTCGTTCGTATCTTCAACACCAACACGCGCAAGCTGATCGTCGCGCGATTCGCGCTCGATGACGGCCGAGCCGCCGTCGACGGCGATTTCGTTCTGCCGGGCGTCGCCGGCTCCGGCGCGCCGATCCGGCTGGAATTTCTCGACCCCGGCGGCGCCGCGACCGGCCGCCTGCTGCCCACCGGCAACCTCCTCGACCGGCTCGCCGCCGACGGGCTTGGCGCGATCGACGCCACGATGGTCGACGCGGCCAATCCGTGCGTCTTTGTCGCCGCCGATTCGCTCGGCCTGACCGGCGCTGAGCTGCCCGACCAACTCGAGGCGCGCCCCGACCTGCTCGCCCGGCTCGAGACGATTCGCGTCGCCGCGAGTATCCGCATGGGTATCGCGACCGACGCCGCCCAGGCC
>JAJXYM010000283.1 GCA_021780585.1 Deltaproteobacteria bacterium | reverse complement strand
CGATCCGGTCCGCGCTGACTAACGCCGCGCCTGGGCGATATTGCGGTTGGTGATCGGTCCCGGCGGAAAGGCGCTGGCGCGCCGGACGCGGGCCTTCAAATTCCAGCGGTCGAGCAATCTGAAGAACGAATTGCGCACCGCCTCGAGGCTCCATAGCAATGTCAGGCCCAGCGTCACGCCGATCCCGTGCAGGATGTAGAGGAACACCCCGAACCCCGTCAGCCGGCGCACCACCAGCGGCAGTTCGGCGGGATGAATCGCCGAATCGCCTGAATTTTCCAATTCGGTCTTTTTTTCTTCTTCCATTGCGAGTCTAGAGCTTAGAGAGCGCGCGGCGCGGACGCAATGGGGCGCCCGCGCCTCGCCCGCATCAATTGGCGCGGAGCCGCTCCGTTTCGTCGTCCCGACAGCGCCGGAGAGCCAGACGAATCCTGCCTCTGCAGGATCGAACTCGGCGAATTATCCACAGGTTGGTCTCGTCGATAATCGGCCAGCACTATGAGTTGAATTATAGTTTCGACTTAGTTTCGCCCCGATCGAGTAGAGAAAATTAACAGTTGCGCCTAATAGTTGGCTTGACTGATCTGGCGCCGAGTGGGAGATTGTGGGGCGCTGAGGGGCAAAGCGGTGTTCAGCGGTCGGTACGACCATTCGATCGATGACAAGGGGCGCGTGAGTATACCCGCCCGCTTTCGCGACGTATTGGAGCGGCAGAATCACGACCGTCTTTATATCACCAATTTCATCGAGGATTCTCAGCGTTGTCTCGACCTGTATCCGCCGGCGGAATGGGATCGGGTGATCCAGAAGTTCGAGGAGCGGCGTTCGAGCGATCGCAACTCGCAGTTGTTCGAGACGTTCTATGTGGGCGGCGCGCATGAGGTTCCGGTCGATCGGCAGGGCCGGATTCTGATTCCGCCGAAGCTGCGGGAATTCGCCGGACTGGGCCACGAGGTGACCTTTTCGGCCAAGCACAACCGCTTTCAGTTGTGGGCGCGCGAACGGCTCGAACGGATTTTGCAGGCGGCTGAGGAACAATTGATTCAGGACCCGGAATTTCTGAGCAAGATCGGCATCGTACTTTAAGGCTTTGAGGCCATGCGCCTGGGCGAAGACAAGGGGCGGAGCGCGGCGAGCCGCCAGCATGTGGCGGTGATGGTGGACGAGGTGACGGCGCTCGTCCGCGCTCCGAACCCGCTTGTTATCGTCGACGCGACGGTTGGGATGGGCGGCCACGCCGCCGCGCTGCTGGAGGCGACCGACGCCCATCTGCTGGGCCTCGATCGCGACGCCGCCGCGCTCGAAGCCGCCGCCGCGAATCTCGCCCGCTTCGGCGACCGCGTCACGCTGCGGCAGGCGGATTTCCGCGCTTTCGACGCAATTCTCGACGAATGCGGAATTCCCTGCGTCGGCGCGGTGCTGGCCGATCTCGGCATGTCGAGCCTCGCGCTCGACGACCCCGCGCGCGGTTTCAGTTTTCGCCTGGACGGCCCGCTCGACATGCGGATGGACCGGCGCGAGCCGGTCAGCGCCTACGATATCGTCAATGAGGAGAGCGAAGAGGAGCTGACGCGGATTCTGCGCGAGTACGGCGAAGAGCGCGGCGCGCGGCGGATCGCGCGGGCGATCGTCGCGGCGCGCCGCCGCCGCCGGCTCGAAACCACCGGCGAGTTGCGCGCGCTGATCGAAGGCGGCGCGCGCCGCGCGCGGGTCGGCGGGATCAATCCGGCGACGCGCGCCTTTCAGGCCTTGCGGATCGCCGTGAATCACGAACTCGAAAGTCTCGCCGCGCTGCTCGATCGCGCGCCGCATCGATTGGCCGCCGGCGGCCGAATCGCGATCATCGCCTATCATTCGCTGGAGGATCGGCCGGTCAAGCATCGCTTCCGCGAGCTGGTTCAGGGCGGCGGGTTCGCCGCCGTGACGCGCAAGGCGCTGCGCCCCTCGGCCGAAGAGATCGCGCGCAATCCCCGCGCCCGCAGCGCGCGCCTGCGATGTATCGAGAGGGTTGCGTCATGAGCCGCCGGACGCGTCCGGCCGCGCCGCCCTCGCGGCTGCTGGCCGCATTGCTGGGGGTCGCGATCGTCGCCGCCGGCTTCGCCACCCTGATGGTCCGTCTGGAAATCACGCAGGAGGGTTACCGGCTCTCCGCGCTGCGGCTCGAATTGCGCGATCTGGAAACCCGCGATCAGCAATTGCGGCTGGAGGCGGCGGAACTTGAAGCGCGCCCGCGCCTGCGCGCCCTCGCGCCCAAATACGGCCTTGCGCCCGCCGCGCCCGCGCAAGTCGTGGTGATGCCATGAACGAGGCGTTCCGCCAGCGCCGGATGCGGATTGGCGCACTCACGCTCGGGCTGGCGGCGCTCTTCGTCGTGGCGGCGGCGCGGCTGGCGACGCTCGTTCTGGTCGACGGGCCGCGGCTGGCGGCGATCGCCCGCAGCGAGCATACCGCGGTGACCACGCTTGCGGCGGTGCGCGGCGCGATCGTCGATCGCGACGGGAATCCGCTGGCGCTTTCGGCCGAGACGCGCTCGATCTACGCGCGTCCGCGCCGCCTGCTGAGCCGTTCGACCGCGGCCGATCGCGCGGCGCTGGCGCGGGCGATTGGGCTGGCGCCGGCGGAACTCGAGGCGCGTCTCAACCGGCCGGAGCCGTTTGTCTGGCTGAGGCGCCATCTGGCGCCCGATCGCGCCCGGGCGGTCGCCGACCTGGGCCTCGACGGCGTCGGCGCGATCAGCGAATACAAACGCTATTACCCGGAGAGCAACCTGGCGGCGTCGGTGGTGGGGTTGGCGGGCACGGATGGCCAGGGGCTCTCCGGGGTGGAATTGCAATACGACCGCCTGGTGCGCGGCGCGCCGGTCGAACTCGAGTTCTACCATGACGCGCTGGGCCATCCGATTCTCGATTCGCCGCTGGCGCTGCGCGGTCCCGAGCCGGGCGCGCGCCTGACGCTGACGATCGATTCCTCGATTCAGGCGGTCGCCGAAAATTACCTTGCGGCCGAGGTCGCCAGGAGCGGCGCCCGCCGCGGCGCCGCCGTCGTGCTTGATCCCTTCACCGGCGAAGTGCTCGCGCTCGCCAACGCGGCCGGCGCCGGGGTCAAGGGCGACGAACGCCTGCACGACACGGCGGTGCAGGACGCCTTCGAGCCGGGCTCCACGATGAAGGGCCTGCTCGGTTCGATCGCGCTCACCGATCGCGCGCTCACGCCGGCGCAAACGATTTACTGTGAGAATGGCCAATGGCGCTTTGGCGGACGCTTGATCCACGACGACGATCGCCACGGCTGGCTCAATCTGGGCGGCATTATCGAAGTTTCATCGAATATCGGCGCCGCGAAAATCGCGCTCGTCCTGGGCGCGCGGCGCTTCGCCGACGGGATGGCGGCGTTCGGCCTCGGCCGGCGTACCGGTATCGACCTGCCCGGCGAGGCGGCGGGAATCGTGCGGCCGGCGGCCGACTGGAAGCCGATCGAACTCGCCGACCACGGCTTCGGCCAGGGCGTCGCGGTCACGCCGATTCAGCTCGCGGTGGCCTACGCGGCGATCGCCAACGGCGGGATGGTGATGCGGCCGTACGTAGTCAAGGCGGCCTACGACAACGCCGGCGATGAAATCCTGAGCCATACGCCGCAGGCGCTCGGACGCGCGATTCCGCCCGCCGTGGCCCATCGCATGAACCTGCTGCTGCGCGGCGTGGTCAGCGGCGCCGACGGCACCGGCCGCCTCGCGCGGGTCGCGGACTTCGCGGTGGCCGGCAAGACCGGCACGGCGCAGATGGTGAACCCCGCCACCGGCGGCTACTACCAGGGACGGCTGGTCGCGTCGTTCGTCGGCTTCGTGCCGGCGGAGGATCCGCGCCTGGTGATTCTGGTGGTGCTTTACGACGTCGCGCACGGCCATTTCGGCGGGCTCTACGCGGCCCCGGTGTTCAGCGAAATCGCGGCGGCGGCGCTCGATCGCCTGGGCGTCGCTCCGGCCGCCGCGCCGCCCTCATACGATACCGCGAGCCTGCTGCCGTTCGGAGCGGAAGCGCCCGAATCCGCAAGCGCGATCGCGCCGGCGCCGGCGAATGATACTCCAGGGGAGTATACGGACGGCGATCGCGGCGCGATTCCCGATTTTCGCGGCGCGAGCCTGCGCGACGCTTTCGCGCTGGCCCGCGCGCGCGGCCTGGCGCTTGCGGTCAAGGGCCACGGCTATGTCGTCGCGCAATCGCCGCGGCCTGGGGCCGCGTCCGGCGGCGGAAAGGCGATCGAACTGACGCTCTCCGGCGATCCGGCCGAGATCTCGGGCGGCGCCGCGCCGAACGGCAATTCAGCGCCGCGTCCACATTCACGGCCAAAGGCGCGCGCGGCGCGGCGGAGCCGGCGATGACGCTCGCGGAATTGATCGCGGGAGCGCCGGTCGGTCGGATTCACGGCGATCTGGCGATTGAGATCGGCGGTCTGGGTTACGACTCGCGCCGGACGCGGCCGGGCGATCTGTTCTTTTCGACCGCGCGCGACGCCGTGGCGGGGCGCGCGCATATCGAGGACGCATTGAAGCGCGGGGCGCGCGCGGTGGTGGCGCGCGGTGGGGTGGTCGAGACGGCGCGCCCCGCGTTTGCCTTGATCGAAAGCGCCGAACCGCGGGTCGTGATGGGAATTGCGGCGGCGCGCTTCTTCGGCGCGCCCAGCCATCGGATGGACCTGATCGGCGTCACTGGCACCAGCGGCAAAACCACCACGACCTGGCTGATCGAGTCGATTTTCGCGGCCGCCGGACGGCCCTGCGGCTTGATCGGGACGATCGGCGTGTTCGCCGGCGGCCGCAAGCTTCATGGCGGCCTCACGACGCCCGAGTCGATCGATTTCGAAGCGGCGCTGGCCACGATGGAGGCCGGCGGCGTGAAGGCGGCGGCGGCGGAAATTTCGTCGATCGGAATCGCCGAGCGCCGCGTCGATCGGCTGGCCTTCCGCGCCTGCCTGTTCACCAATCTGGGCCGCGACCATCTCGACTATCACGGCACGCTCGAGGATTACTTCGCCGCCAAACTCAGGTTGTTCACCGAGATTCTGCCACGCAGCGTATGGCGCGACGCGATCGCGGCGGCGCGCGGCGACGAGCCCTTCGGCCAGCGCGTGCTGCGGGCCTGCGCCGGCCGCAAGCTGAGCTTTGGCCTCGACCGCGCGCTCGACGTCTATCCGGAGAGCTACAGCGCCGGTCTCGACGGCGTACGCGCGACGATCAATGCGTTCGGCCGGCGTTTCGCGATCAATTCGCCGCTGCTCGGCGAAATCAATCTGCTCAATATCCTTGGGGCCTCCGCCGTGTCGGTGGCCCTCGGCATCGAACCAGAGGCGGTGGCGGAGGGGGTGCGGCGGTGTCCGGGGGCCCCCGGCAGGCTGGAGTCGGTCGGCGGACCGCCCGGCGTCAAGGTATTGGTCGATTACGCCCATAAGCCGGACGCGCTCGAGGCCGTGCTCGGCGCCCTGCGCGCGCTCGGTCCGCGCCGGCTGGTATGCGTCTTTGGCTGCGGCGGCGATCGCGATCGCGGCAAGCGGCCGATCATGGGCGCGATCGCCGGGCGGCTGGCCGACGCCGCCGTGCTCACTTCGGATAATCCGCGCACCGAGGAGCCGCTGCGGATTATCGCCGAGGTCGAGGACGGATTGCGCGAATGCGGCCTCGCCCGAATTGGCGAAGCGGCGGCGGCGCGCGGCGAACGCGGCTATATCGTCGAGCCGGATCGGCGCGACGCGATCGCCGTCGGCCTGCGGATCGCGGCGGCCGGCGATATCGTCGTGATCGCCGGCAAGGGCCATGAGGATTACCAGCTCGTCGCGGGACGACGGCTGGATTTCGACGATCGCGCGGTGGTGCGCGAAATTGTCGCGCGGATGGGCGCGACGGAGCCGCCGGCGGAAAACTGACGGCGGCGCCACTGGATGGCGGCAGGGAGAAATCGAAACGATCGGCCGGCCGCGCGCGATCCGCGCGGGATGGCGGACGCATGCCCGGAATTGTCGGCGCGCCGGATCGGCCGCGTCAATTCCGGCATACGCGGGCGCGCGCGCGGCCCGGCCGTAAGCGATTGCGCGGGTGAGGGAGGTCACGCCGGACGCGAGCGACGTGCTGGGGGAAGCCTCCGCGCCGAAGGGCGGCGCGGCGGGGCGGGGATGCGGCGGCGGGGAGGCTTGCCTCGGCAGGTCGCGCTCGGACATGCGGTTGCATCATGCAACCATCTTTCGGACGCCGGAAACGGACGGAAAAACCACGTATCGGCGCGGCGCGCCGCGGGGCGCTTGCGCGCCGTCCGTTAAGCGGAGAGTCTAACGGGGTCGATGCTGTACCTGGTTTTATTCCAGCTCCATACCCGTTACCCCGTCCTCAACGTCCTGCGTTACGAGACTTTCCGTTCGGTGCTGGCGGGTCTGACGGCGCTGGCCCTGTCGCTGACGCTGGGACCGCTGCTGATTCAGCGCTTTCGCGCCGCGCATATCGGCCAGACGATCCGTGACGACGTTCCCGCCGCGCATCAGAAGAAGGCCGGCACGCCGACGATGGGCGGTCTGCTGATCCTCGCCTCCTCGCTGGCGGCGACGATCCTGCTCGCTGATCCGGCGGACCCGTACGTCTGGCTGGCGCTGTTCGTGATGGTCGGTTTCGGGATAATCGGTTTTTGTGACGACTATCTGAAGCTGCGGCGCGGGCGCGGGATGGGGTTGAGCGGACCGCAAAAGCTCTTCTGGCAGTTCGCCTGCGCGTTCGTCGCCGCGATGACGCTGTTCGTGCTGCTCGGCTTCGACACGCATCTGACGTTCCCGTTCCTCAAGCGGCTCCATCCGAATTTGCACTGGTGGCTCTATGTGCCGTTCGCGATGCTGGTGATCGTCGGCTGCTCGAACGCGGTGAATCTGACCGACGGCCTCGACGGCCTCGCGATCGGGCCGGTGATGACGACCGGCTTCTGCTATTGGCTGTTCACTTACGTCTCGGGCAACCTCAAGTTCGCGCGTTATCTGGACGTGCCGCATGTCGAAGGCGCGGGCGAGCTGGCGATCTTCTGCGCCGCGCTGATCGCCGCGTCGCTGGGCTTTCTCTGGTACAACGCCTATCCGGCGTCGATGATGATGGGAGACGTCGGCGCGCTGTCGCTCGGCGGCGCGCTCGGCGCGGTGGCGCTGCTGGCCAAGCAGGAGCTGGTGCTGCCGATCGCCGGCGGCGTCTTCGTGCTCGAGGCGGTCTCGGTGATCATGCAGCGCTATTATTACAAGATGACCCATCGGCGGATTTTCCGGATGGCCCCGCTGCATCATCATTTCGAATTGGGCGGATGGCCTGAAACGGTGGTCGTGACGCGTTTCTGGATAATCTCGATCGTCTGCGCGCTGATCGCGATCAGCACGCTCAAGCTGAGATAGCGGCGCGCGGACGATGGAACTTGCGGGCAAGCGCGCGATGGTGATCGGGCTGGGCGTGAGCGGGCGCGCCGCGGCCCGGCTGGCGGCGGCGCGGGGCGCGCGGCTGATAATGGCCGATGCGCGCGCGGACCTGTCGCGCGAAGGGCTGCCGGAGGGGGAATTGCGGCTCGGCGCGGCGGACCTGGCGTGGCTCGACGGCGTGGCGCTGGCGATCGCGAGTCCGGGCGTGCCGCCGTCGTCGCCGCTGATGCGCGCGGCGCGGGCGGCCGGAATCCATATCATTGGCGAGCTCGAATTCGGATCGCGCTTCGTCGGCGCGCCGATCGTCGCCGTCACTGGCACCAACGGCAAAAGCACCGTCACCGTGATGATGGCGAGATGCT
>JAJXYM010000417.1 GCA_021780585.1 Deltaproteobacteria bacterium | reverse complement strand
AACCTCGCGACGATCCGTACGGCGATCGCGGCGTCGGGAGTCGCCGATCGCACCGACCTGATGGTCGTGTCCGATCACGGCTTCGCCACGGTCAAGGCCGAAGTTCCGCTGGCGCGGTTGCTGATCGCCGCCGGGATCAAGCACGCCGCCGACAGCGCCGATGTGGTCGTCGCGGACGATGGCGGCGACGATCTGGTTTATCTGTCGCCGAACCTTGACCCGGCGGCGCGGCGCGCGCTCGCGCGGCGAATCGTGGATTATGCGATCGCGCAGGAGTGGTGCGGGCCGATTTTCGCGCGCGATGCGGAGGCGGCGCGCGGGCGGCGGGTCGGTTACGCGGGAGCGATTTCCGGAACCTTCAGCGAGGCGGCTTTCGGGCTCGGTGGATCGCCGCGTTCGCCCGATCTGATCGTTTCGTTCCGGGAATTTCCGGACGAGAGCAATCGCGGACTGACCGGGCCGTCGAATCAGGCGATCGTAATCGGTCCGCATGGCGACGAGACGGTGGTCAACCGCTCGGAGCCGCTGCTTCGGCCGATCGCGGGCGTGGTCTATGCGGACGCGCCGCATTACACCACCGGGCTGGGGATGCACGGGGCGCTCGGCGCGCGCGAATTGCATAACGTGGGCGCGGCGATCGGTCCCGATTTCCGCCGCGGTTATAACGACGAGTTGCCGACTTCGAACAGCGACGTCGCGCCGACGATTGAGCGCGTCCTTGGCGTCGAACCGGCGCCGGGCGCGAGTGGGCGCGTGATCGCGGAGGCGCTGGCGGGCGCGCCAACGCCGGCGTCAAAGCCGCGGCGAATCGACGCGACGGTCATGAGCATGGTCGGCGGCGCGCGCGTGACGATGACGATCCATCTGATGCGCTTCGACGGGCGCGACTATCCCGACGGCGTGACGGTTACGCGCAGCCGCGCGAATTGACGGCCGCGGCGCGGCGCGATTCAGGCGGTGTCGTAATCCGTGATGACGCGGCCTCGCGTCTCCGGCAGCGCCCATACCATCGCCGAGCCGGCGGCCGAAAAAAGCGCGCCGATCGCGAGCGTAGGGCCGAAACCGATCAGCGGGCTCAGCGCCGTAATGATCAACGGAGTGAAGAACTGGATGCCGCGGGTGACGTTGAGCAGCAGGCCGAGCGCGGTGTTGCGAACGTGCGTCGGCAGCATCTCGGAGATCATCGCGCCCACGCCCGACCATACGCCCGTGCCGAAGCCGGCCAGCGCGAGCGCGCCGGGAATCAGGCCGGGCACGCGCGCGGATTGGTCCCACAGGATAGTCGCCGGCAGAATCCCGACCGCCATCATCGCGGCGTAAGTTGAAAAGATCGGGCGGCGGCCGAAGCGATCGGCGAGCAGGCCGAAGATCGCGTAGCCGATCAGCGCGCCGACCTGCATCCGGATCATCAGATTGCCGCTCGCCTGGGGCGTCAGATGGCGCGCCAGGCGCAAATAACTGGGCATCCAGGTGTAGGTGAACCAGTAGGCGGCGGAGTTCACCAGCAGCACGACGAACAGGAGCGCGACCACGCGATGGAACGGCGCGAGTTCGCGAATCGCTTGCCGCGAGAGCGACGGGCGCGCGCCGCTGCGTCGCCATACGTCGCTCTCCGGCAGCCAGCGCCATACCGCAATCGCGACGCCGAAGGCGGGCGCGGCGGAGAGCATGAAAACGTGGCGCCATCCGATGATGGGTTCGAGATGGCCGCCGACCGCCGCCGCGAGCATCACGCCCAGCGGCGCGCCGACCTGCACGTAGGAGGCGTAGCGTCCGCGCCGGGCGGGCGGCACGGTCTCCGCGACCAGGCTTTGCCCGGCCGCCCATTCGCCGCCGATCCCGAGTCCGGTGAAGGAGCGGTAGGCGAGCAGATGCGCCAAATCATGGGACGCCGCGCACAGGATCGTGCCGATTCCATAGATCAGCACGGAGACGATGATGACGGGCTTGCGGCCGAAACGATCGCCGAGGAAGCCGAAGAGCACGCCGCCGATCGCGGTCATGGCGAACGCGGTTCCGAGTGTGAGCGAGGATTCGGCGGGCGTCAGATGGAGATCGCGCGCGATCGGCACGAGGATGAACGAGTAGAGGATGAGGTCATAGAAATCGAAAATCCACGCGGCGAAGCATAGCGCGATGATTCGGTAGTGGACGGCTCCGAGCGGCCGCTCGCTCATCAGCGGCGCGCCGGGAGCGTCCGTGCGCGCGGACGGACTATGCGTTTCGGGAACGCCGGTCATGAGGCGGATCGATGTGGGCGGCTGGCCCAAACCCGGCGGTTATGGTTGGCTATCATGCGTACTCCGGACGGCGCATTCAAGCATATTGCGCGCGCTTCAGACGAGCCGTCGCAATCGCGCGCGCCGCGAATTGCGGTTCGACCGGCGGCGGCGCGGTCCGGAACCGGACGAGGTTGGCATGTTCAAGCGACTGTTTCGATGGCTCCTGCGCACGATATTCGTGTTGGTCGTATTGTTCCTGATCGTCGCGGTGAGCGAATACCTTTCGCATCGCTACAAACCCGGATCGGTGCTGGTGCTGCAACTCGACGGTCCGGTGGTGGAGCGCGGCGCGCAATCGCCGCTGGGGTTGTTCGGGCAGCGGCAGACCGCGCTCAATCTGGTGCGGCAGGCGCTCGAGCAGGCGGAACGCGACAACCGGATCGTGGGGCTGGCGATCAAGGTGATCGATCCGCAAATGGAGCTGGCGCAGGCGCAGGAACTGTGCGCGATGATCCGCGAATTCCGCGGCCACGGCAAATGGACCACCGCCTATATGGAAACCGCGGGTGAAAGCGGTTTCGGCAATCTGCCGTATCTGGTCGCGGCGTCGGCCGACGAGGTCTCGATGATGCCGCAGGGCGAGCTGAATATCCTCGGCGTCGGGATGCGCGAAGTTTTCGCGCGCGGACTGCTCGACTGGATCAAGGTCAAGCCGAATTTCGCCGCGATCGGCAAATACAAGAGCGCCGCGAACATCTTCACCGAGAAGGATTACACGCCCGCGCAACGGGAGGAGGACGACGCGCTGGCCGGCGGCATGTACGACCAGATCGTCGCCGGGATGGCCGCCGATCGTCATCTGCCGCCCGACCAGATCCGCGCGGCGATCGATCACGCGCCGCTCACCGCCGCCGACGGCCTCAAGGCGCATCTGCTCGATCGGCTGGAATACGAGGATCAGTTCGACCACCGCGTGAAGCATTTTCGCGGCGAGCGTCACGCGACGATCGATTACGACGACTACGCGCGGCCGGCGCTCGGATGGTTCGGCGGCGGGCGCGACAAGATCGCGATCGTTTACGGAATCGGCGCGATCCAGCGCGGGCAGGGCGGCTTCGATCCGCTGCTCGGACCGGCCTCGGACGCGATGACCTCCGACGACATGATCGACGCATTCAAGGACGCGCGTGACGATTCGAGCGTGCGCGCCGTGGTCTTCCGCGTTGATTCGCCGGGCGGATCGGTGATCGCCTCGGAATTGATCCGGCGCGCCGTCGAGCTGACTGCGAAGGAGAAGCCGGTGGTCGTCAGTATGTCGGGTTACGGCGCCTCGGGCGGATTCTGGGTCTCGACGCCGGCGGCGAAAGTGATCGCCGATCCCGGCACGATCACCGGATCGATCGGCGTGCTGGGGGGCAAATTCAACGTCGCCGGCGCGGCCGACGCGATGGGTATCGCGAGCGGCGCGGTCAGCCGTGGAGCCAACGCCACGATGTTCGATTCGTTCACCGACTTCACGCCCGCGCAGGAACAGATTTTCCGCGATCAGATCCTGGGCGATACCTATCAGTATTTCCTCAAGCTGGTGGCCGCGCAGCGCCATATGACCGTCGCCCAGGTCGACGCGGTGGCCCAGGGCCGCGTATGGACGGGAGATCAGGCGCTACGGGCCAAGCTGATTGATCGGCTCGGCACGATGACCGACGCGATCGCCGAGGCCAAGCGCCTGGCCGGAATCGGCGCGGCGACGCGCGTGCAACTCGAAGAGCTGCCGACGCAGGTCGGACCGCTCGGCAAGCTGCTCAGCGGACAGATCGTCGGCCTCGCCTCCGCGCAGGAGCGCGTTCCGGCGGCGTTCGCGCCGCTCTTTCACCTGATGCGCCAGGCGATCCGGCGCCGCGCGATGCTCGGCGAGGTCTATTGTCCGGTCGCGCCCGTGATGTAGCCGCGAACCAGCGCGGCCGGCGCGGAATACGTTCGCGCGGCCGCTGTGGTAGATTCGGGACGGTCAAGCGAAACGGGAGGCGCAAGCAACGATGGACGCCGAACTGGAATCTTTTCTCAATACTCTGGGCGAAGCGGAGCGCGCCGGCGGCCGCGTACTGCACGAACTGATCGAGCTGTGCGATTCGCTCGATCTGCGCGAACTGCTGCGCAAGGTTTCGCACGACGAGGGTTATTTCGCCGGCGAACTCAACGCGCACGTGCGCCGGCTCGGCGGGAATCCCTCGACCCGCACCGGCGACTTCGTCGACAAGGTGCGCGCCGTCGGCGATCTCACCGGCAAGCTCGAATTGCTCAATCGCGGCCAGCGCTGGGTGATGCGGAAAATCAATGAGCGCGTCGCCGCGATCGATGACGGACGGCTGGCCGCGTTCCTGCGCGTGATGGCCGACGCGCACGAAACCAATATCGGCGCGGTCGACAAAATGATGGCGACGGCGGCGCGCTGAGCCGCGCGCATCCGGCGCCCCCGGCGCGACGCTCCGTGAATAACTTCACGACGGGGCGATCGTAATCGGGGATTCTTCGCCGCGGCGGCCTCCGCTCAGAATGGCAAAAAACGAACGGCTTCCTTGTCATTCCGAGCGCGGCGAAGCATCCCTTTTTCCGAAATCCCCCTCAAGTTATCCGCGCGACTTCAGGCTAGCGGCGGAAGAACCATCCGAGGATGAAGGCGACCACCAGCAGCGCGCCGAACTCGAACTGAAGCTGACCCGAGAGCATCATCGCGCGGTTATGCCGATCCGCGTCGGCGTCAGCCGACACCAGCCGCGTCTCTTCGAGCGCGTGCGGCGCGGTGATCGCGACCGCGATCGCGACCCACGGCGCCAGTCCCGCTATCACCGCGATCAGCACGCACAGATAGGCGCCGAGATTCGAGAGCTTCAGTTCCGTGACCGCGGCCGCGCGCCCGATTATCACCGCCATCGTGCGCTTGCCGTGGGCGCGGTCGTTGTCGATATCGCGCAGATTGTTGGCCTGCAGCACGCCCGAGCATAACAGCCCAATCGGCAGCGATATGATCGCCGCCGTGGCGGAGAAATGCAGCGCCTGCACATAGTAGGCGCCGAGCACGTAGCCCGGACCCATCAGCGCGAACACCATGAAATCGCCCAGCCCATGATAGGCGAGGCTGAGCGGCGCGCCAGTGTAGAAATAGGAGCCGACCACGCCGATCAGTCCGAGCATCAGGATCGGCCATCCGCACAGCCATGCGAGCGCCAGACCGATCGCGATACCCGCCGCGAAGGCGACGATGCCGCCCGCGAACACCTGATCGGGCCGCAGATAGCCGCGCTGGATCACGAGTCCCGGGCCGAAATTTTCCGGCGATTGCCAGTCGGGCGAATCGGTGCCCTTGAGGAAATCATAGTAGTCGTTGATCATGTTGGCGCCGGCCTGCAGTCCCAACGCCGCCGCCACCGCCATCAGATAACGGATCGGCGAAAACGCGCCCGCGCGATAAAGCGCGGCGAAAGTTCCCACCGATACGCACATGAACGGCATTCCGAGGGTCCATGCGCGGCTCGCCTGCTTCCAGACCGCGAACCATCCCGGACGATCCGTTCCTCCCAGCGCCGCGCCCTGCGCGTTGTCCATAGCGATTCTTTGCCCCGGTAAAATTTCGGCTCGCGCCGCGAACCGCCGAAAATTGTAATCGGGCAGAGCCGCGCGCGCGAGCGAATCCGGCCACGCCGGGCGCGCCGCCGCGGGCGGGCTTCGCGGCATAAAAGAGGGCGGCGGACGCCCGTGATGGACGCCCGCCGCCGATTTCGCCCGCGCGCCGCGCCGCTCGTTCCGGCGCGCCGCTCGCTTCAGTTTGGCTACGCGATGCTCAGGCCTGCGCCCGCAGCGGCTCCAGCGAGACCAGTTGGTCGCGTTGCGCGCCGGGGGTGTAGGGCCGCGAACCCGGCTGGCGCTCGAACGGATCGACGATGCCGAGCTCCTTGCCGATTTCGCGCACGGCGGGCAGCACCTCTTCGCCGAGCAGCCGGATGCTGGTCATGCGATCCGCGAGGCTGACCGGACCCTGGCTCTGGAAGACGCCGAAGACGCCGGGCCGCAGCACTTCCAGAATCCTCCGGATCTTCGGAATTACGCTTTTGGGCGTGCCTGTGATGATCTGCAGGCCGTCCTGCGCCTTCTGGTAGCTCTTGTAGATGGCGGCGCGCGCCTCCTCGACCGTGGCTTCGCCGCGCGCGAGCCGGCGGCGGGTGCTGTCGGCGACCGCCTGCAGGTTGCTCGGCTCGGCGTTGCCCTTGGCGCGGCCAAGCTGCTCGGCGCTGACGCCAAGGAAGCCGCCCGATCCGGCGGTCATCGTGCGCGCGAGGCGCCGGGTCGCCTCCTTCGAGTTATAGCCCGGCGGCAACGTATGCTCGGGACGCGAAAATGCGCCCTGGCCGCCGCCGAACAGATGCGCTTTGCCGAGTTCCTGCGCCTTCTCCTCGGTCTCGGCGACGAAGACGTGCTGCAGGTAGCCGAAGTTCTCTGAGCCGGCGACGTAGCCCTCCTTCGCCGCCGTGTCGCCGTAGATGTTCCACAGTTCCGCGGTCGCCGGCAGCGCGGTGCCCAGGCCGAGATAAGGGTAGCGATGCTGCGCGCACCAGACCACGGTCTCGGGACTCAGCACGCCCGGAATCATGATCGGCGGATGCGGCTTCTGGTAGGGCGTCACCCACGGATTGACGAAGCGGTAGTTGAAGTGTTTCCCCTCCCAGCGGAACGGACCGGGCCGCGTCCACGCCGCCATGATCAGATCGTGCGCCTCCTCGAAGCGTTCGCGGTTATAGGCGGGATTGGCCTGATTGAAAATCTGCTCGCTGCCGGCGCCGCGCACCCATCCGGGCACCAGCCGGCCGCGCGAGATACAATCGATTTCGGCCAGCTCCTCCGCGATCCGCAGCGGATTCTTGAAAGTCGGCAGCGGATTTCCGAGCAGGATGATGCGGGCCTTTTTCGTAATCCGCGCGAGGATCGCCGCCTCGACGTTCATCACCGCGCCCATGCAGAAGGGGGTGCCGTGATGCTCGTTGAGCATGATCGCGTCGAAGCCGACGTCCTCCGCGTAGACCATCTCGTCGAGATATTCGTTATAGAGCCGCGCGCCGGCCTCGCGATCGAAAAAGCGGTTCGGCACGCCGAAGAAGCCGCGGTTCTTGATCACTTCGTCTTCGGGCACGTCCCGATACGGCCGTTCCGTGAAATACATCAGGATCATTGCGTTATCTCCTGGTTGTCAGCCGAATTGACCTCGCCGTCGCCGGCGCGCTCACACCCGGACCGATTCGTCGCGCTTGGGCGCGCGCTTGAGCGCCTCGAGATCGACCAGCGAGTCGTATTGCGTTCCCGCGGTGTAGGGCCGCGAGCCCGGCTCGCGCTCGAACGGATCGACGATGCCCAGTCCGCGCGCGATATCGCGCAGCGCCGGCAGCACCTCCTGACCCATCAGCCTGACGCTGGTGAAGCGCTGCTCCCGCGTGAGCGGCCCCTGCGCCTGGAACAGCCCGAGGACTCCCGGCCGCAGCACTTCCATGATCAGCTTGAGCTTTGGAATCACCGTCCGGGGCGTGCCGATAATG
>JAJXYM010000078.1 GCA_021780585.1 Deltaproteobacteria bacterium | reverse complement strand
CGGTGGGTAATCCGTCGTTGTTGGGCATCAGCGGCGTCGCCTCGGTGGCGTTGATGCCGCCGTCGCTCGGTCCATTGGTCTGACTGGTGCGCCATTGGCGCTGCTCGCCGCGCGAGAACAGGTACTGCGCCTCGACTCGCTGGACCGGATGGAACATCGTGGGCAGATTGTCTTCGGAATTACTTTCGAGCCATCCGACCTCTTCGCGCAGTTGCGCGCGCAGCGTCCGGATCAGGCTCTGCGCGAGGGGATCGTTGCGCCGCGCGTCGCCGAAATCGCGCTCCGCCTCAAGCGTCAGCCGGGCCGCCTCGACCCGGCTGATCGGCTTGATTTCGTCGAGATAGGTATCGAGATAGCCCAAGCCGTTGAGCGTTTCCAATTCGTTGTAGATCGAGCTGTCGAGCGGGATATAGACGGCGTAGGTGGAAGCGTCAGCGGCCCGGGCGAGCGCGATCAGCGCCAGCGCCCCGAGCAGCGCTCGCAGGCGCCGCCGGGCGATACCCGCCCGGCTCATCCGCCGCTCCCGCCGCGCTCGGCGCGGAGCCGCGCCCGTCGCAGCTCCGCCAGTTGCTCCAGCAGGACGCCATCGCCGTCTCCGGCGCGACCCGGAGCGTGCATCCGGCCGCGGTCGCGAGCGCGCTTGCGGACGGCGGCGGGCGCCGGCGCGGGCGCCTCGGCGCCAGCGATCGTCGGCGCGGCGAGCAGATAGCGATGCAGCACCCGCCGCACATACAACTCGGTTTCCGGATAGGGCGGGACGCCGTTATAGCGTTCGACCGCGCCTTCTCCGGCGTTGTAGGCGGCGATCAGGATGGGCAGATTCGGCGCCCATGCGACGCTCTGGTCGCGGCGCAACTCGACCAGCAGGCGCGCCGCGCCGAGCGCGCTCTGGACCGGATCGAAGGCGTTATCGACACGGAGCCGCCGCGCCGTCGCCGGCATCAGTTGCATCAGGCCGGCCGCGCCCTTCGGCGAGACCGCGTCGGCGCGATCGTTCGACTCCGCCGCCGCGATCGCCGCAAGCAGGTCGGGATCCAGCTCATACATCCGACCCACCGCGTTGAACAGCGCGCGCAGGTCGAGCGCGGAGCCGCCGGCGGACGCTCCTTGCGCCCGCGCGGACGCGGCGATCCCCAGCATCAGGACCATCGCGGCCAGTGTTGCAATCCCTAAGCGCGCCATCGCCCGCCCTCAGATAGTCGTGCCCAGTATGCCGAACACCGCCAGCGCCATCGCGCTGTTGGCGATAATCTGGGTGATATCGGTCGCGTACTGAAGTCCGCTGACGTAGACCAATTGTTCAGGCACGTAGACCGTATCCCCGGGGCCGAGCCGCGTGCCCATCAGGCCGCCGCCGATCGCCGGCAGGAGCGGAAAGAGCGCGTTTTTGCGGCTGTTCTTGATCCCCTCGTCGGTCAGCACCGAACCGTTGGCGGTGATCACGAAGATGTGGTCCTTGTCGGCCCCTTCGCTCGGGCCGCCCGCCTTCTCCAAATAGTCACGCACCGTCAGATCGGGCTGATAAACGATCGCGGTCGGATTGTAGACCTGGCCGAGGACGTTGACTGAGGCCGGGATGCGCGGAATTACGATCCGATCGCGGTTTTCGAGAATTATGTTGTCGACGGTTTCGCTCAGCATCCGCAGGTTGCTCAGATGCAGCACGATTCGGCCCACCGCCTGCTGGCTCTCGGTGTTGGCGAGCACCTGCTGCATCATCGCGAGCGCGGCCGCGTTGTTCGCGTTTTGCCCCTGGCCCGGCTGCGGCGGCATCAGGGCGAGCCGCGCCGACTCCTCCTGGAGGCGCAAGCGGCTCTCATTGAGCCGTTGTTGCTCGATTTTCTGGACCGACTGGCGGACGAAGACGGTGGCCGGCAAATAGGCGTCGGCGCGCAGGCCGCCGGCGAGTTCGAGCACCGCGGCGAGCCGTTCACCCTCGTGAATTACGTAGGGACCCGGACGCGCCACTTCGCCCTCGATTCGCACTTCCCAGGGCTTGTGCCAGTTGGAAGCCTGCTGCACGAACAATTCGTCGCCGCGGATCAGCGTGAGATCGTCGGCGCCGCCGTCGAGCGCGCCGCGCAGATCGACCGAGAGATAGCTGAAGCCGGCGCGCGCGCCGTCAACCAGCTGGGTGCGCGCGATTTCCGCATGTTTGCGATAGGCGTCGGACTTGAGGCCGCCCGCCTCGTAAATCAGGTCGCTGACCCGCATCGCGTCGGTCAGCGGATAGGTCCCGGGCCTGCGCACCTCGCCGCGAACGGTGATTGTCGGCGTCTCCTGCAGTTCGCTTTCATTGTAAATTGTCAGGGCGTCGTCGCGTTGCAGGACGAGATTGGCGGCGGCCTCGTCCCGCAGCGCGTCGCCGAGATTGACGGGAAGGAAATGGGTCTTGCGCTCCGGTCCGTCCACGCGCCGCAACAGCGCATAGTCGAAGTAGGTGTGATCAGCGACCCCCTGCCCTTCACGGATCAGATCGGCCACCTGCATCCCGGGGTACCATTGATACGAACCCGGCCGGTTGACGTTGCCGCTCAGCCGGACGAGATTCCGCTCGCTCGGCAGCACGGTGAACACCTTGATCAGATCGCCGTCCGCGATCCGGACGTTGCGCGCGCTCGCCTGGGCCAGGTCGAGGTCGATCGCGACCCGGCGCGCGTGGTCCTGGATCCGCTCGACCTGGATTCTCTGGCCGTAACCGAAGGCGCTCACTCCGCCCGCCATCCGCAGCACGCCGGAGAGGTTTTGCGGACCCTTGAGCTCGTAAATCGCGGGGTTTTTCACGTCGCCGACGACGCCCGCCACGGCGCCGATAACCGGCACGAAGACCACGTCGCGCGGTTCCAGACGAACGTCGGCCGAGGTGTCGCCGTGCATCAGCACGCTGTACAGATCCATCACCTCGACCGTCCGGCCGTCGCGACGCAATTCGATATTGCGGAGACTGCCGACCTTGCTCACGCCGCCGGCCGCGCCCAGCGCGTTCGACACGTGCGACAGCGCGCTAATCATATAGAGGCCCGGATGGTTGACCTTGCCGACCACGAACACCTCGATCGTCCGGATCTGGCCCATCGTCACGGCCACCTGGACGCCGGTGATCTGGTCGGCGCGGCTTTCGATCAGCCGCTTGGCCTGTTCGAAGGTCATTCCGGCGACGCCGATCGGTCCGATTTCAGGCATCAGGACGGTTCCGTCGCGCTGAACCATCAGGTTCAGAGTCTGGTTCAGCCGTCCCCATAGCAGCACGTTCAGGCCGTCGCCGGGACCCAGCACGTAATCGCCGCTAATTGGAACGTCGGCGACCGGCGCGAAGGTCGAAACCGGCGACGAGAACAGCGAGTAGCCAAATTGACTGAGCGTGGTGGTGCGTGACCCGCCAACAATTTGTAGGGAGTTTCGAGCTGATGGAACCGATTTTCAATGAGCGAAGGCCGCGTATAAGGCGTCATCGCCGCTGACGGAGCCGGGTTTTGATTCGCTCCGGCGAGCGGATTCGCCGCCGCGCCGGGGCCAGCGCCGACCGCCCCGGCGTTGCCCTCCGCGCATTGCTGAAGCTGCCCCACCTGATCGGCGGAAAGCCCCAGCGACGAACCCATCGACTGAATCTCGGCGGGACCGAGATGCTTCGCCGCCACCGTCGCGCAGGCCTGCTGCAACTGGTCTCCGCTCAAGCCATTTTGCGAAACCTGGCTCTGCAGCTGCTGGGCCTGGGCGGGCGAAATGCCAAGTTGCTGCGCCGCCTGCGCCACCGTCGCCGAATTCAGCGACATCCCTTGCGCCAGCGCGGCGGCCGCGGAAAGAAGCAGCGCGCAGCACACGATCAGCGGCCAGACCATCCAGCCGCGCAGCCAGCCAGCTATCCGGTTAACCCGCATTTTCCCCATCGTTCCCGCCCCCGGTTTGCGGACGCACGGTTATCGTTTGTGATTCGATCCGACTCTCGCTCAATTGCCGACCTGAAAAGGCTCCGGCGACGGACCGGCGGAAGAGCCGGACGCGGACGAAGCCGGGAAGCGGCCGAACCCGCCCGTGTTGGTCGGCGTCGGCCCGGCGGCCGTCGGCCCCACCGCCGAGGGCGACGGGGCCGGATTCTCTCTAATCACATAGGCGTTGTCCTGATCGCCCAGGCAATTGCACGACGGGCTCGTGGTTACGCTTTGCAGCGTATAGTTGGTCGGAATTGGCTGCTGCGCGCAGATGATCATGGTGGATCCCTGAACGGTGGAGAATTTGCGCGCCCGGCAGGCGCCGCCGCAGATCGTGGAGGTGCCGGTGGCCGTTATCGCCGTACCCTCCGGCGGGAGGTCGCCCGAGCAGATCACCTGCGCCCCGCCCGGCGTCGCGACAAGGAGCGAAAGCAGCGCCAGCGCCGCGGCGATCGAGCGCAATTTTTTGCCCATATGGCCCTTCCCAACCTCGTTCGCCGCTGTCGCCGCGGCGCACCGGCAATCGCGCCACCGGCGCCCGCAGCCGCCTTCGATTCCGATCATGCGACGACCGCGGACGCCCCACGCCGCACAACTCTTCTGGTAATTGATAAAGGAAACTTCAACCGATCCAGCGATCATTTCACCGACCGCCAACCTCGGAATCGCCGCGCTTGCTCAAGGGCGGGCTACCGCCCTTCCCATCCTCGAACGAGGAAGGGCCGAGGCAATTCAACCACGCCGCACACTATCATCGGCCGCCGGAACGGTGACCGGTTGCAAACCACTCGAGCCGAAACTTTCTCGACCTTTAACTCGGGCGATCCTTACTATCAGGACCGCACTATTCAGATCGGATCGTTCAGATCGCCGCGACAATCATACTTGCGGGCATCACCACCCGCGCCCCCGAACCCATCGCCGACAGTAGAATTCCGACCCGCTCGGGGCCGGAGAGATAGCGCTGGAAAACTCCCTCAAAGTCCCGCAATGGCCCTTCGATCACACGCACTCGATCTCCGGCCGAAAGCATCCGCGACGGCAGCTCAACCGGTCCGTCGGCACAGCGCCGCTTGAGATCGGCGACGATCCAGTCGGGCGCCACGGCCGGCTCAGCGCCGAACCGCACCAGTTCCCGCACGCCGCGCGTATAACGCAGGCAAGCCAGGTCACGTTCGAGATTGAGTTTCGCGAACAAATAACAGGGAAAGAGCGGAACCACCGTGTCCGCCATTCGGTCCCATCGGCGTACCCGCACCTTCAGCAGCGGCAGTAACGTGTCGTCAGCGATCCGCGCCAGATGCCCTCGCGCCCTCCGCTCCTCTCCAGCCTTGGTCCGCAACAAATACCATTCTGTTTCCATCCCCCCCTCGATCCGCACTTGCAGCGGCTTTGGCATCGTCCATTGGACGATTGGACTGGACCACCCCAGACAAAAATCTTATACCAAATGCACTATCCCGACGCCACACCAAATCCGCATCGCCCAAATTGAGATAAATCCGACGCGTACGAATCAACAGGGCAAAATTCTGGACAAGTGGGAATTTACCCGCAGATCGGATAAACCGGCGATCGGCTGGCAAATATCTTCTGCTATTGAAGCGCCTCAACGGCGCGAAGATGATTCCCGACGCCAGCCTCCCAATTACATTAACTGGCTAATTTGTAAAGCCCGGCCAGCCAGCCTGACTGTGGGGTTCCGACGGCCTAATTCAAATGATGGTTGGAATCCGACCGCAACTCGGCAAAAGCCCATGCGTCCGCTCGCTCGATCTCGGCGCGATTGGCCGTGACGCGGCCCAAATAGATCTTTGAAGCGCTATCAGGACGTTGAATTGCTCAAGTCGGCAAGGGATATCGCAGATGCCAACCCGCGTTTCATTCCGAAGCCACAAAACGCCGCGCGGGTGGGCTTTTTGCGAGGGTTATCGCGCGCACTCCCAGGCCGAAAATCCTTTCATCGAGGTCGCGGGAGCGCGCCTCACGTTGCCGGAGAGCCGCGTCGGACCGGGCGCCGGCGCGACCCGGCCCGACCGGCATAATCTTGTGGAGACCGCCGTTTGCAACCCTTCCGAACGGTTGGTTGATTTGCGTCGACCGCAAGGCGCTATTTTTCTTGCGGCATATCGAAACCGCCCGCCTCCATCCGATGGCCGTAAATGTCCTCGGAGTAATATTCCGACTGATGCGTCGCCGCGCGCGCGCCCCAGCCGTATTCGAAAATCCATCCGGACGGATTGCGGAAATAGAAGGAATACATGTGATCGTTGGAGTGCTTGCCGGGCGCGATCGTGATCGGAATTCCGCTAGCGCGAACAATGTCGTAGGTCATTCCTACGTCGTCAAGATTATCCACCTCAATCATCAGATGATTGATTCTGCGGTCCTGTCCGCCCACGCCGAAGGCGAAAGTATGGTCGCGATCGTTGCAATGCATGAAAATCGGCTCGAACGTGCGCTTGCCCATCCGGATTTTGTATTCGACCCCGCCGCGCATCCCGAGGCGCGTATAGAAACGATACGCCTCCCGCGGGTCGGGCTGGCGAATGATGCAATGTCCCAGGCCGGCGGACCCGGTCCGAAAGCGCCCGTGCATCCGGCGGCCCGGATGGAACGGCTTGCTGAATTGAACGTACGGGCCATGAAAGATTTCCAGCGGATTTCCACCCGGATCTTCCAGCTTCAGGATCTCCAGCACCCGACGTTCCTCCGCCTCCGCCGCAGACCCTTCGCGATACCTGATTCCGGCGGCGGCGAGCTGTTCCTTCATCGCATGGAACTCCTCAGGCCCGGCGACGCGCAGGCCAAGATAACGCAAGTCGTCGCTATCGTCGGCATGCAGCACGATCCGATGATGCCAGTAGTCCATGCGCAGGTAGCAGCGATCGTCTTCGCCCTCGTCGGCGACCTCCATGCCCAAAATCCGGGCGGCGTAATCCCGCCATTCGGCCAGGCGCTTCACGCCGAATCCCGCATACCCAAGCTCGGTGACTTGAACCATTTTTCGCGCCCTCCACGGTACAAAGTTCGATTTCGTTCGGGCGCCGGTTCCGCGCCTGACGCGCGCCCCGGCGCCGCGGCTTGAAAGCGTGGCCACTTTACCCGATTATCGGAATTAAGCGTTAATTGGAGCGATTCGCTGAACGGGCGCGAATCTGTCGTCGTTGGGGCGCGTCACGGAGTCAGATAGCGACTCGGGCGGCGCGCCCGTCGTGCGGCAAGACTCGATTGATGCGAACGCGGCGCGACGTTAGGATCGCTTGGCCGGCGTCGCGGACGGGCCAGAGTTCAGGCTGCCGCCCGCCGCTGGCGCAACGCTCGACGGCGTTCAGGAATGTTCAGGCCGCCCCCTTAGCTCAGATGGATAGAGCACAGGATTCCTAATCCTGGGGTCGTGGGTTCGAATCCCGCAGGGGGCGCCAAAAAAAATTCCGCTCGTTTCCTGGATAATTCCGACTTCAAACCGCTGTTTCCAGTTCCGACCGTCGCCCTCGTCGAATGGCTTTCTGGCAGAATTCCGGAAAATTCTGCGGTGGTCAGCGTGAGTCATCGGCGGAGGCCGCGGCGTGATTATCCAGGCCAGCGCCGCCGCGTGGAGCCGCGCGCCGGGTCGGTCCAATGCGTAGTCACCGGCCCTCCCTACCGAGATCTCCGCTCCTACGGCGCCCAGCCGCAGTTTGGGCCGGCGATTCCCAGCGCCATCGTTCCTCCACGAGTCCGGGCAATGATTGCCGTAACCCGCAGTTGCGATCCGCCGCCGGTGATCGCTTCAACCCGCGTCGAACGATCTCGATCAGCCCGCAGGCGCGACGCTGCGAGAGACCATGCCTGGCAACCACCTCAGCCACCATCTCTCGCTTCACCGCGGACCGAATCTCTTTTTGCCAGCACATCCTTCA
>JAJXYM010000340.1 GCA_021780585.1 Deltaproteobacteria bacterium | reverse complement strand
ACGATGAACCCGCAGCCGCTCCATCTGGACGCCGAGTTTTCCAAAAACGCCGAATTCGGCCAGCGGCTGGTCAATTCGATCTTCACGCTCGGCCTGGTCGTTGGACTTTCGGTCGGCGAACTGACCCTCGGCACCACGGTGGGCAATCTCGGTTTCGACAAGACCGAGTTTCCCAAGCCGGTGTTTATCGGCGACACGATCACCGCCGAAACCGAGATTATCGAGGTGCGCGAGTCGAAGTCGCGCCCGCAATGGGGCGTTGTGACCTTCGAGCATCGCGGCGTCAACCAGCGCGGCGAGATTGTCGTCAAGGCGCGGCGGGCGGGCATGATGCGGCGCAAGCCCGCCTGAGCCGTCGCCGTCGGCGACGTCACGGTTTATCCGCCGCGCGATCGCGTTCGCTCACTCGGCGCGATCGCGCGGACGGCGCGCGCTCAGGCGACGCCCAGCTCCCGCGCCCATTGCAACAGGTCGCGGGCGACCTTGACGTGCGCCGTATCGACCATCATCCCGTTGACCACCACCACCGAGCTGCCTTCGGCTTCGCATTTCTCGACCGCCGCGATCAGCTCCTTCCAGTGCGCGATCTCCTCGTTCGACGGGGTGAAAACCTGGTTGACGATCGCGACGTGCGACGGATGGATCAGCAGCATTCCGGAATAGCCGAAGGCGCGCGTGCGGATCGCCTCGGCGCGCAGGCCGTCGAGGTCCTGAATGTCCCACCATCCCCGGCCGCCCATCGGATAGGCGATATTCGCGGCGCGCGCGTCGAGCAACACTTTGGAAATATAGAAGAACGCTTCGTGCCCCTCGGGTGTCCATTGAAAGCCGATCGCGCGGGCGATATCGCCGTCCTTGCCGGTCAGGCCGCCCAGATGGGCGACGCGTTTGGACGCGATCGCCACTTCGTACGCCTGGCGCATCCCCTGCGCGGTTTCGAGCACCGGGTCGATCAGCACGCTGCCGGCCTCGATCCCGCGCTGGCGTTCGAGAAATTCAAGGATCGTGTCGCAGCGCTTGACGTCCTCGGGGCCGGTCACCTTCGGCAGCATCACGCAGTACAGCTCGGGGCATACGATCGCGTCGAGATCGGCCCACGTCAGGCCGGTCTCGAAATCGTTGACGCGCACGAATACGTTCTGTCCGGCGCGGCCCAGCTCCTCGACCATCTTGCGCACGGTGGCGCGGGCGCGCGGCTTGTCGGGCAGCGCGACGGCGTCTTCGAGATCGAGAATCAGCGCGTCGGCGCCGAAGCGCGGCGCCTTCTGAATCCGGTCCTCACGATTACCAGGGACGAACAGGGCTGAACGAATTGGTTTGGCGCGGCGCACGGTGGGCCTCCTGATAGAATTCCACGATCGGGCTATTCCTTAGCACTATCCGCCCGTTGGCGGAAAAGATCGCGTCGCGGCCCGCGGTTAACTCGACCGCGTGGATTTGTGTTAACCGTCGAAGCGCGCCAGCGCCGCCCGCGGCGCGCGCCGGGCAACTTTCAGTAATCGAAGGGAGTTTCGCGATGGCTTCCTCTCAGCGAATTTTCGCAGGCGTAAGAATTCTCGACCTGACCCAGTATCTCGCCGGGCCGGTCGCGACGCGGCTGTTCGTCGATCTCGGCGCCGAAGTGATCAAGGTCGAGTTGCCGCCCAACGGCGAAGGGTCGCGCCGTTTGCGCTTCGCCGCCGACGACGGCGTGGATGGCGCCGCGCCGGCGTACTTCGCGATGCACAATCGGGGCAAGAAGTGCGTCTGCGTCGATTTCAAGCGGCCCGAAGGCGCCGCCATTGTTCGCGACCTCGCGCGCCACGCCGACGTGATGATCGAAAATTACACGCCCGGCGTGCTCAAACGCTACGGCCTCGGTTACGCCGAAATCAGCGCGGCGAATCCGGGCATCGTGATGTGCTCGGTTTCGACCTACGGCCAGGACAGTCCGTACGCCGAACGCATCGGCAACGATCTGGTCGCGCTCGCGGCCGGCGGCTTCCTGCACATGATCGGCGAGCCCGACGGCCATCCGGTTTATCCGGCGTCGGCAGTCGCCGACCATATGACGGCGGTCAACGCCTTCGGCGCGATTTCGGCCGCGATGTACCATCGCGCGCGCACCGGCGAGGGCCAGCATATCGATCTCGCGCTGGTCGATTGCACTTTCAATTCGCACGATTGGCAGCTCGCCGTATTGAGCGCGACCAACGGCGAAATCGATCCGCAGCGCGGCGGCACGCAGCGCACCGGCGCCTTTCCCTACGGCGTCTTCAAATCGACCGAGGGCTATATCGGAATCGGCGTCTTCACCGAGCCGCAATGGGAGGTGCTGGCGCGCCGGATGGATCGCGCCGACCTGCTCGACGTGCCGGAGTTCCAGACCGGAGCCGGCCGCTTTCAGAATCAGGCGGCGCTCAAGCTGATTATCGAGGAATGGCTCGCGACCTTCGCCAACGACGACGAGGCGGTGCGCGTTCTCGCCGACGAATTACGCCTGCCGGCGGCGCGCGTGCTCTCGGTCGGCCAGTTCGCCAATGATCCCGTCCTGAGCCGGCGGATGGTCGCGCGGGTCAAGACGCGCGCAGGTCGCGACCAGATGCTGCTCCGGTCGCCGCACAAGTTCTCCAAAACTCCCCCCGCCGAACCCGGCCATGCCGCCCGACTCGGCGAGCATACGCGCGAAATCCTTGGCGCCGTATGCGGCTACGGCGACGACCGGATTGAATCGCTCAGGCAGGCCGGCGTGATCGTCGATAGTCAGGCGCGATAGGGCGCGGGATGCTGCTGGGTGAGGCAATGGACCGCGCCCAGACCCCAGACCAAATCGACCGCCGGCACGCCCACGACCCGGCGGTCCGGAAACAGCCGCGCGAGCGTCGCGATCGCCTCCGCGTCGGCGGCGCAGTCGAACGTCGGCATGATCACGCCGCCGTTGACGAGATGGAAATTCGCGTACGACGCGGGCAGGCGCACGCCGTCGTAATGCAGCGCCGGCGGCATCGGCAGCGTCTCGATCCGGAACGGCCGTCCCGCGCCGTCGCGCAATGATTTTAGCCGCCGGAGATTATCGTCGAGCGCGCGAAAGTTGGCGTCGGCCGGATCGCGCTCGACCACGGTGACGATCGTGTCCGGCGCGACGAAGCGCGCCAGGTCGTCGATATGGCCGTCGGTGTCGTCGCCCGCGATTCCCTCGCCCAGCCACAATATCGTCGTCACGCCAAGATAGACGCGCAGATACTCCTCGATTTCGGCGCGGCTCAGGTTGGGATTGCGATTCGGATTGAGCAGGCACGACTCGGTCGTCATCACGACGCCCGCGCCGTTCACGTCGATCGAGCCGCCTTCGAGCACGATCCCCGGCTCGATCACGCTGAAGCCGTAGCGTTCCGCCAGCCGCCGCGGCACGACGTCGTCGAGATCGTAGGGGCCGTATTTTTCGCCCCATGAATTGAAGCGCCAGTCGAGCGCGATCTGATCGGGGCCGTCGCTTGCGGCGCCCGCGAGGCGATTGACGAAGATCGGACCGTGATCGCGAATCCACGAATCGTTGGTCGCGACGGTCGCGAACTCGATGCGGTCGAGCCGCGCGCCGCGTTGGTCAGGCGCCGGCGCCCGTTCGATCAGACCGCGCGCCGCGCGCGCCGTTTGGCCGTCGTTGACGAGGATTCGCACTGGTTCGAATGCCGCGATCGCGGCCGCCATCCGCGCGAAAACCGCCGGAATCGGCTCGAACTTTCCCGGCCAGGTCTCCGGATTGTGCGGCCATACCAGGTAGGTCGCCAGATGCGGCTCCCATTCGGCCGGCATCCGATAGCCGCTGAGCCGGCGCGCGTGTTCGATCGACGGAGCGGCCATCTCAACCGCGATAACGCCGCGTCAGATCGCCGTAGGCGTCGATGCGGCGGTCGCGCAGAAACGGCCAGTCGCGCCGCGTCTTCTCGATCAGGCTCAAATCGCAATCGACGATCAGCGTCTCTTCCGCGCTCGTGCCGGCCCGCGCGATCACTTCGCCGAACGGATCGGCGACGAACGAATTGCCGAAAAACTCCAAATCGCCTTCCACGCCGACGCGATTCACCGCCGCGACGAAGACGCCGTTGGCGATCGCGTGGCCGCGCTGGACGGTTTCCCACGCGCCGCGGATTCGCTCGCGTGTCGTCGGCGTCATCTCCGGACTCCATCCGATCGCGGTCGGATAAAAGAGCGCCTGCGCCCCCGCCATCGCGGTGAGCCGGGCCGCTTCGGGAAACCACTGGTCCCAGCAGATCAGCACGCCGAGCTTGCCGCGCGCGGTCGGATGCGCGAGGAAATCGAGGTCGCCCGGCGCGAAATAGTATTTCTCGTAATAGCCCGGATCGTCCGGGATGTGCATCTTGCGGTACCGCCCGGCGATTTCGCCGCGCGCGTCGATCACGATCGCGGAATTATGGTAGACGCCGGCCGCGCGCCGCTCAAATATCGGCGCGATCACGATGACCTTGCGCGCCGCCGCGACCCGCCCGAGCGCCGCGCTGGTCGGTCCCGGAATCGGCTCCGCGAGGTCGAACGCCGCCGCCTCCTCCGTCTGGCAGAAATAGCGCGAGCGAAACAGCTCCTGCAGGCACACGACTTCGGCGCCACGCGCGGCCGCATCCTCGATCCGTTCCGCCGCGCGTTCCAGATTGCGCCCGGGATCGGCCGCGCACGCCATCTGCACCAGACCGATCCGGAGATGTTCCGCTTCCATCTTCTAACGAGATACCAGCCGCCCGCCGCGCGCGCCACCGTCCCGCCGCCCGTGCGGGTCTTGGCGGTCACCTCCGGGGCCTCTGTGCTGTCACCCTCGGGCTTGACCCGAGGGTCCACTTCCTCGTCATGCCCGGATCAAGTCCGGGCATCCCTCGGCCTGGATTGCCGGGACAAGCCCGGCAATGACGGAGACAGGAGCGGGAACATTCGCGCCTAGCGCATCAGCGGCATCACCTGTTCCGCCACGTCGCGCAGCACCTTGCGCTGATATTCGGCCGGCGGCAGCAGGCTCACGCCGTGAATGCCGGCCCGTTCGAGTTCGCGGAGCTGATGCGCGATCTCCTCCGGCGCGCCGACCAGACAGGTCGCGCGGATCGCCTCGGGCGTGATGAATTTACGCTCGCCCGGCTGCAGGAAGGTGCAATGGCCGTCATGAATCTGGCGGAAGCGCGAATGCTCGGGCAGGCTGAAATCCTCGACCCGCGCCAGGTATTGATCCCATACATTGGCGAAGTAAGACGGAATCAGTTCGTCCTTGCGTCCCGACTGGGACCAGATTTCGTAAGCGAAATGCAGCACGGCGGCGACCCACGATCCGGTCTCCTCGATCACCCGATCGTCGGTCAGCCTGTCGCCCGGCCGCAGCACGCACGCGCTGATCAGCGCGGTGGTCAGGAACGGCTTGGGCAGGATGCGGCCGACCTTGCGCGCGCCCGCCTCGATTAGCGCGAATTGCGCCTTCACGTCGGCCGGACTGCCGACCGCCGTGATCCAGCCGTCGCCGTAGGCGCCGACCGCGTCGCAGGCGCGCGGTCCGTTGGCCGCGACATAGATCGGCACCGGCTGCTCGAGGTTCACGTAATGGCGGTCGCGATGCAAAAAGGCGATCTCGCGGGTGCGTCCCGCGTACGTGTATTCGACCGCCTCGCCATGCAGCAGCGCGCGCGTGACGCGCAGATATTCGCGGAACTCCTTGATCCGCATCGGCTCCTGCCCCATCACGCGCATCGCGGTATGTCCCGTGCCGATGCCGAGGAAGACGCGGCCGGGCGCAAGCTGATTGATCGTCGCGATCGAATGCGCCGTTACAGGAGCGATCCGGGTGCCCGGAATCGCCACGCCCGTGCCGATTTTGATGCGTTTGGTGGCCTGCGCCGCCAGCGCCATCACGGCGTAGCAGTCCGACCAGATCATTTGCGAATCGGGCACCCACGCGCGCTCATAGCCGAGTTCCTCGGCGTAACGAATCAGATCCCATTTATCGATATGCGTGTCGATGCAGACGCCGAATTCCATCGCGATTACTCCATCCGGGCCAAAGCTGCGCGCGCACCATTCCATAGCCGCGCGTCCGGGTCAATTCGCCACGCCGTTGAGCCGATCCTGGTAGATTGAGCTTGGGCATCGAGGTGAAACCATCTTCCGTCTGTAACGTCTTTCGGGGCAGATGAAGCCCGTTGAACGCAAAACGAAGCATCGAAGCCGGAAAGAATTAGCTCAATTAACTCTGGCCATAATTGGCGGCGTTATATTAGGCTTGATCTTTATATCCGCCCTTACGTTACTCATGCTGCATTGAGCTTTTCCGACCTCGGCCTCTGATTCGGCCTTCCCGCCGGCGCGGGGACGGTTGCAACCAACCGCGCGGGGTAATCTAATGGAGGCTTCGGAAGTTCCGCATGGACCCGGGGTAACGATACGTTCCCCGCACCGCCGTGCTCCCGCGCGGGAGCCGGCGATTGATCGACCGATGCGACTGCCCGCCGCTGATAGCCGGGTCCTGCGCAAGGGAAGGCCGCGAACCCCGCCAGGTCCGGAAGGAAGCAACGGTACCGGCTGTCACCCTGTGCCGCAGGGGAGCCTGGCTATCATTCGACGGGCGGTCGATTAAGAATAGCCGCCGATGGCCGCCAATCCGTCCTCGCATCTGGTGCTCGCCCGCAAATGGCGTCCGGAACGCTTCGGCGAACTGGTCGGCCAGGAGCATGTCACCCGCACCCTGGTCCAGGCGCTCAAGAGCGGCCGGATCGCACACGCCTTCCTCTTCACC
This sequence comes from Deltaproteobacteria bacterium, assembly GCA_021780585.1. Lineage (GTDB taxonomy): Bacteria > Desulfobacterota > Binatia > Binatales > Binataceae > JADMIL01. The sequence goes on along the minus strand of JAJXYM010000340.1, from coordinate 1,110 downwards.
GGCATCCGCGGCGTTGGCAAGACGACTGCGGCGCGGATCCTCGCCCGATGTCTCGAATGCGCCGAGGGGCCGACCCCGGAGCCGTGCGGAAAATGCCCCGCCTGCGTCGAAATTCGCGCCGGCGCCGCGCTCGACGTGGTTGAAATCGACGGCGCCACCTATCGCAAGATCGACGACGCCCGCGCGATTATCGAAAACCTCAGCTATCGTCCCGCGCGCGACCGCTTCAAGGTCTACATCATCGACGAGGCCCATCAGCTCACCGATCAGGCCTTCAACGCCCTGCTGAAAACGCTCGAGGAGCCGCCGCCCCACGTCAAGTTCATCCTCGCGACGACCGAGCCGCAGAAGATGCCCGAGACTATTCTGTCGCGGCTCCAGCGTTACGACTTCCGGCGGATTCCGTTCGCCGCGATCGTCGCGCGCCTGACCGAGCTCGCCTCGCGCGAGGCCGCCGCGGCCGATCCGGCCGCCCTGCGGCTGCTCGCGCGCGAGGCCGGCGGCAGCATGCGCGACGCCGAGCGGATGCTCGAGACGGCGATCGCCTCGCTCGACGGCAAGGTGACCGAAAGCGAGGTCGCGTCGATCCTCGGCGTGGCCAGCCGCGGCCGCGTCTTCGCAACGATCGAAGCGATTCTCGCCCATGACGCCGCCGCCGCGCTCGCCGCCGTCCGCGAACTCCATCGGCGCGGCGCCAATCTCGAATCGTTGGGCCGCGACCTGCTCGAAGTCCTGCGCAATCTCGCCGTGGCCAAATTACCGGGCGGCAACGGTCCCGAGAGTCCGCTGGCCGATCTGCCCGATCAGGAGGCCGAGGAGCTCAAACGCCTCGCCGCCAATCCCAGCGGGCGCGACCTGATGCGTCTGTTCCGGCTGATGGCCGACGCGCAGGAGCGCATCGTCCGTTCGCCCTATCCCGAACTGCTGCTGGAGATGGCGGTGATTCGGATGGCGGCGCTGGCCCCGGTGCTCGACGCCGACGAACTGATCCGCGCGATCGGCGGCGCCAATCCCGCCGGCGGCCCGTCGTCGCAATCGCCGCCGCGCCCGCCGCCGCTCGCGGGCGGTAACGCCGCGTCGGTTACGGCCGCGCCGCGCCGCGCGTCGGCC
>JAJXYM010000193.1 GCA_021780585.1 Deltaproteobacteria bacterium | reverse complement strand
GCCGGTGCTGAATCGGCATGCGGTCGAATTGGCGATCCGCGCCGGCCTGGCGGCTCATTGCGAAATCGCCCGCGAGTCGATTTTCGATCGCAAGAGCTATTTTTATCCCGATTTGCCCAAGGGCTATCAAATCAGCCAGTACGAGTCGCCGCTATGCAAGGGCGGCTATATCGAGTTGCCGGCCGAACGCGACGACGCCGAGCCGCGCCGGATCCGCCTGACGCGAATCCATATGGAAGAGGACGCCGGCAAGAATATCCATGAGGCGGACGCCAGTCTGGTCGACTTCAACCGCTCGGGCGTGCCGCTGGTCGAAATCGTCAGCGAGCCGGATCTCCGCTCCGCCGACGAAGCCGGCGCCTATCTGCGCGAATTGCGCTCGATCCTGCGCTATATCGAGGCCTCCGACGGCAAAATGGAGGAAGGCGGTCTGCGCTGCGACGTCAACGTCTCGGTGCGCAAAAAGGGCGTGACGGAATTCGGCGTCAAGACTGAAATCAAGAATCTCAACTCGTTCCGCTTCGTCGAAAAGGCGATCGCGCACGAAGTCGAGCGCCAGATCGAAATTCTCGAAGCCGGCGGCCGCGTCGCTCCGGAGACCCATCTGTGGGACCCCGTGCGCGAACAGACGCGCCCGATGCGCTCGAAGGAATTCGCCAACGACTATCGCTATTTTCCCGAACCCGACCTGCCGCCGCTGCGAGTCACGCCCGACCTGATCGAGGCGATCAAGACCGCGATGCCGGAGTTGCCCGCCGACCAGCGGGCGCGCTTCGTCAAAAGCCTCGGCCTGACCGCCTACGAAGCCGCGGTGCTCACCCAGGACCGCGACTTCGCCGCCTACTTCGAAACGATCGTCGCGGCCGGCCTGAAAAATTATCGTACCGCCGCCAACTGGGTGATGACCGAGGCGCTTCGGGTGGTCAACGAAAGCGGCCAGCCGATCGCCGCGGCGGCGCCGCCCGCGACCGAATCGGGCGCACTGCTACGCATGGTCGAGGAGGGGGCGATCAGCCTCAATGCGGCAAAGACCGCGTTCGCCGCGATGTGCAAGTCGGGCAAAGGCGCGACGGCGACGGTGGCCGAGCTCGGCCTGGCGCAGGTGTCGGACGAAGCCGCGATCGGCGCGGCGTGCGATCGCGTGATCGCCGCCGAAACGGCCAAGGTCGCCGAATACCGCGCCGGACGCGACAAGCTCTTCGGCTTTTTCGTCGGCCTGGTGATGAAGGCGACTGGCGGCAAGGCGAATCCGAAGGTCGTCAACGAAATCCTCAAGCGCAAGCTCAGCGCCTGAGCGACGACGATATCGGGCGAACGCGGTAGCATAACGGCGACACGGACGCATCGGCGCAACCTCCGCCGCACGCCGGACAGGGCTGCGTCCGGCCGCGAAAAATCGCGCATTTCCGCGGACTTGCGGCTATTATTGCGGGAACATGAACGATCGATTGCACACGGGGCGCTGATTTTGCATAGTTGCCTCACTTGTGCCCGAATTCGCGACCAATTCCGACCGGGGACCCGGAGTTTGTGCGCGGCTGGGGTGGTTCACCCTCGCCTTGCTCGCGGTGACGCCGTTTTTGCTCTCGCCCTCGACCGGGCGAGCGGATCCGCTCGCCGACGCCGATGCGCGCCAGAGCGCCTCGATTCAGCCGGCGTCGGCGCTCGCGACTTCGGTTTCCGGCCCGACCGCGATCGTCACGATGCAGGACGACTCGCCGATGTACTCGCCCGACACCATCGATATCACCGTTGGCCAGACGGTCGAATGGCGCAACACGGGCGACGTTGGCCATTCGGTGGTCGATGATCCCGCCAAGGCGGACCGTCCCGGCGACGTCGCCCTGCCGGCCGGCGTCAAACCGTTCAGTTCGGGCAACGTGATGCCGGGTGGAAGCTATCGGCATACGTTCACCCAGCCCGGCGAGTACCGTTATTTCTGCTGGTCGCACGAAGCGGACGAGATGATCGGCGAGGTGATCGTCAAGCCGCTGCCGCCGTCGGCGGCGGCGCGCGTGGCCTCGCAGGTTAACGCCCGTCCGTGGAGCACGCGCGAACGCCAACGCGACCCATAAGGCCAGTCAGGGCCGGAGCCAACCGGCGAAAAAATGGCAACGGCCGGCGCGGCGCGATCGAGTCGCGGCGGCCGTTGTGATCTCGCGATTGGCGGGGCGCGCTATTTGGGCAATCCGAGTTGCCGCTCGCCCAGGATATTGCGCTGGATTTCGCTGGTGCCGCCCGCGATCGTGTATTGGCGCGAGCTCAGCAGCCGGCTCTGCCAGCGCGGCGCGTCAGGCACGAGCGGCGTCGGCTCGCCCAGGATCGCGTAGGGGCCGAGCAGTTCGCTGGCGAAGCGCGCGATTCTCACCCCCAGTTCCGAACCGACCAGCTTGAGCGTCGAACCCTCCGGCCCGGGCGGCAATCCCCTGAGGCGGCGGGTCAGCGAACGCAGGCGGGTATATTTCGCCGCTTCGCATTCGATCAGGAACTGCGCGAGGTCCTGGCGCACCCATTCGTGATCCCACGCCGGGCGCCCGCCAATTTCAACGCGCCGCGCCAGATCGGCCAGGCGCCGAACCTGCGCCGAATGGCCGCCGCCGCCCGCGATTCCGCGCTCGAAGGCAAGCGTGGTGACGGCGACCTTCCAGCCCTCGTTGAGCGGCCCGACGATATTCTCCTTCGGGATCTGCACGTTATCGAAAAAGACTTCGTTGAAATGATGATGCCCGCTCATCGTGACCAGCGGCCGCACCTCGATTCCCGGCGAGCCCATGTCGTCGATAATCAGATAGCTGATGCCCTTGTGCTTGGGCGCGTCGGGATCGGTGCGCGCCAGCAGGAACATCTTGTCCGCGTATTGCGCGCCGGAGGTCCAGACCTTCTGGCCATTGATAATGAAGTAATCGCCCTTGAGTTCGGCGCGCGTCTTGAGGCCGGCGAGATCGGAACCGGCTCCGGGTTCGGAATAGCCCTGACACCAAACGTCCGCGGCGGGCAGGATGCGCGGCAGATATTTTTTCTTCTGCTCCTCGGTTCCCCATTGCATCAGCGTGGGACCCAGCAGGCTGACGCCGGAGTAGCCGGGCAGGACGGGAGCGCGGGCGCGGAAATACTCGTCGTCGAAAATGATCTGCTCCATCAGATTCGCGGAGCCGCCGCCGTATTCCTTCGGCCACGACAGTCCGACCCATCCGGCGTCCGCCAGCTTCCGCTGCCATGCGCGCCGTTTTTCGAAAATCTCGCGGTTGGGCGCGATCCGCTCGTCCATCGGATCGTCGATCGCGAGTTCGGGCGGGAAGTTATCCTTCAGCCAGGCGCGCACCTTGACGCGGAACGCTTCCTGTTCTGGCGTGTATTCGAAATCCATCGTGAAGCGCCTCTGCGCGCCGCCGTTAGCGGGTTCGTTTACGGCGGCCGATCCGGTCGCGCACCAACCGATCGGCCGCCGCGAATAGTCAGTTCAGGTTGAAGGTGCGCGCGGCGTTGTCCCAGAAGATCTTGCGGCGCGCCTCGTCGGAAATCGGCTGCTTGAGCATCGACTCGATCCCCCACGGATAGGTGCCGTCGGGATGCGGATAGTCGGTGTCCCAGGTGAAATTGTCGGCCCCGACCATCTCGATCGCCGCCTTCATGGTCGGCTCGTCGCCGCGGAAGGCGACGCATACGTTACGCTTGAAATACTCAGTCGGCCGCTTGGTGAGATACTCGTGTTCGGCGTTGCCGCTGAAGTCCCAATGCTGCTCCATGCGCTGCAGCCAGTAGGGCACCCAGCCGCCGTCGGCCTCGACATGAATCACCTTGAGGTTCGGGAATTTCTCGAACACGCCGTACCAGATCAGGCCCGCCATCGCGGCCATCGCCTCGAACGGATGCGACAAAATGTGGCCGCTGACGTGAGTGTCCATCCGATCGCCGAAGCCCGGCACCGACGACGACGCCGACTCATGAGTCGAAATCGGCTTGCCGATCTGCTCGATCTCGCTCCACAGCGGCAGCAGCGCGTCGTCCCACAGCGAACGGCCGCCGACCGGGTTCGGGCGCATGTAGTAACTGACGCATCCCATTTTGGCGGTGCGATGGGCCTCCTTCATCGCTTCTTCAACGTCCTGCATCGGCAGCGCCGCGGCCCATCGCAGGCGCTCCGGCGCGGCGGCGGCGTAATCGGCGGCCCAGTTATTGTAGGCGCGGGTGCAGGCGGCCAACAGTTTGGTGTCGTGGAAATCGCGGCCGAGCATCTGGCCGGCGACGGTGGGGTAGATAATCTGCACGTCGACGCCCTGCTCGTCCATGTCTGCGAGCCGGCTCTGCGCGCTGAAACCGCTTTTGCTCGCCTTCTCGAAACGCTGCATGGCCTTTTTCACGGCTTCGAGGAACGCCGGCGCGGCCATCGGATATTTACCTTTTTCGCGCACGAAGGAATCGCCTTCGACCAGGAAGGTGCGGCGATTCGAGACCGGAGCGCGCCCGACTTTCGGCGCCTGCGATTTGTAGGCGTCCTCGATATAGCGTTCCCAGAGCCATTCCGGCTCCATCATATGGGAATCGGTATCGACGATTTTGTAGCCATTTCGCATGTCAGTTCACCTCGATGATGTAACCGCGGAGATTTTGCCGGCGGCGCGATCGCGCGCCGCGATCAGAGCCGCGGCAGAATCAGCGCCTTGACTCCCTTGCGGTTGTGCAACAGCTCGAACGCCTCGACGCCGTGGTCGAGGTCGAAACGATGCGTGACCATCGGTTTCAGATCGACCGCGCCCGCCGCGGCCATCGCGACCGCGCGCCGCCAGGTTTCGGGCACGCGCACGCGCGACGGGATGATTTTCGCGCCGTGAAAGAACAACGCGCGCAATTCAGCCGCCGGCAGGTCCCGCGCCGGCCATCCGAGCTGCACCACCTCGCCGCCGCGCTTCACCAGATGGCGCACGGAATCGAGGAAACCGGCCGCGTCGAAAACCGCGTCCGCGCCATGCGGCGGCACGAGCGCGCGCACCTGATCGGTCCAGTCGCGATCCGAGGCGCAGACCGTCTGGAAGCCCATCTCGCGGGCGAGCGCGAGCCGTTCGGCGTCGGCCGCAAGGCCGGTGATAACGATCGACGTGACGCCGAGCGCGCGCGCCGCGATCGCCGTGCACAGGCCGATCGGGCCGGGCCCTTCGATCACCGCGCTGTCGCCGGCCTTGAGCGAGGACTCCTCGATCGCGTGCAGGCCGGTCGCGAACGGTTCGAGCAGGGCGGCCTGCTCGAAGTCCATGGTCTTCGGCACGAGCCAGGAATTTTGCACGGGCGCAATACAATATTCGGCAAAGGCGCCGCCGAGCCGGCCGGGCGTATGGCAAAAATTGTAGCGCCCCGACAGGCACGCGGCGCATCGCCCGCACGGCCCGAAGGGATCGAGCGCGACATGGTCGCCGGGTTTGAAGCCGCTCACGCCGGCGCCGACTTCGACGACTTCGCCGGCCGGCTCATGGCCGATCACGGCGGGCATCGACGGCAGCGCCCGCTCCGCGCCCAGCTCCCACAGGTAGATATGCAGGTCCGAGCCGCAGATGCCGCAGGCCGCAACCTTGACCAGCAGTTCGCCGGGACCGGGCTTGGGCACCGGCACGTCAACAATTTCGACGCCATGTTCGGGCCGAGTTTTGGCGATTGCCTTCATCTGATACCGCGCCTCCGCCGATAACTAATACGACTGTGCGGCGGTCCGCGTCAAAACGAATTTCACGCGCCGGCGCGGGACGATGCGGAGTTGCCAACCGCCACGGATTGGCGGCGAAATGATTCGCCGGGCAATCAATCGCCACGCCAGAAAAAACAGCGCCACCCCGACCGGCCCGTATTCGAGCCGAAGCGAAGTGGCGCCGTGCGCGGCTCCGCCCGCGCGTATTCGAGCGCGGCGGTCAGCGCACGCCGATCGCGCCGGTTCCGCGCAGCTTCTCCAACTCCGACGCGCTGAAACCCCATTCGCGCAGGGCTTCCTCGGTATGCTCGCCCGGGCGCGCGGGCGGACGCTGAATCGCGCTCGGCGTGCGGCTGAAGCGCGGCGCGGGCGCGGGCTGCGGCACGCCGTCGATTTCGACGAAGGTTCCGCGATGCACGTTATGGGGATGTTTCGGCGCCTCCGCCATGTTCAGCACGGGGGCGAAGCAGACTTCGCTGCCCTCCATGATCTTGCACCATTCGGCGCGCGTCTTGGTCCTGAAAATTTCGGCGAGCTTCTTCTTCAACGCCGGCCATTGCGCGCGATCCATCTGGCGCGGCAACTCCTGGCCTTCGAGTCCGGTCAGACGCAACAACTCGGCGTAAAATTTCCCCTCGATCGAGCCGATCGCGACATACTCGCCGTCGCTGGTCTCGTAGACGTCGTAGAAATGCGCGCCGGTGTCGAGGATATTTTCGCCGCGCTTATCCGCCCACATCCCGGCCGCGTGCATCCCATAGACGGCGGTGAGGAGCGACGACGCGCCGTCGACCATCGCGACGTCGATCACCTGGCCCTTGCCGGATTTCTGCGCCTCGAGCAATCCGCCGACGACGCCGAGCGCGAGGTAGAGCCCACCGCCGCCAAAGTCGCCGACCAGATTGAGCGGCGGCACCGGCGCCTGACCGGCGCGGCCGATCGAGGCGAGCACGCCGCTCAGGGCGATATAGTTGATGTCGTGGCCGGCGGCGTGCGCGAGCGGACCTTCCTGGCCCCATCCGGTCATCCGGCCGTAGACCAGCTTCGGATTGCGCTTGAGGCATTCGTCGGGGCCGAGTCCGAGCCGCTCCATCACGCCGGGCCGGAAGCCTTCGAGGATGGCGTCGGCCTTTTCCACCAGACGCATCGCGGCCGCGCGTCCGTCGGGCTGTTTCAGATCGATCGCGACCGAACGGCGACCGCGATTGAGCAGGCTGTATTTGACGTCCATCGAGATGCCGAGCTTGGCGTCCTCGGCGCGGTCGATGCGCAAGACTTCGGCGCCCATGTCCGCCAGCAGCATCGCGCACATCGGCGCCGGCCCGATACCGGCGAATTCGACGATTTTATATCCGCTCAAAACTCCCATGATGAAGGCCTCCGCTTGGTTCGATGAAGCTAATCCAGCGCGTCCGCAAGGTCCATGACGCCGCGCGTAATCGCCGGCCACCCGCCGATCGTCAGGCGCGGGCCGGCGCGGCGTCGGGCGCGCGATAGTTCGCCGCCGTGACGCGCAGCGTCTTGAACCGCCATCCCGCCGGCGTGCGCACGAATTCGTCATTGTATATGCCGGCGACGCGAATCGGCTTGCCGTCCTTGGCGCGCACCAGATGCGCCACGATATGCCATGAGCCGGTCGCGAGGTCGCCGTTGACCTCGATCACCTGGTTGGTGATGCGATGGAAAGCGTAGGGTAATCGTTGCTGAAACGATTTGAAGAGCGCGCGGATACCGTCGTGGCCGGCGCCGCGGCCGACGCCGTCGCCCTCCCACAAACCGTCGGGCACGAAGAGCGAGGCGACGCCGTCGTAGTTATGCGACGGACGATCCCAGCCGCCATCCGCATAGTCGCAGTATTGCGCCTTGAGCTTCGCGATCGCCTGAATGTCTTCCTGCGCCTGCAGGCGCTGCTCGAGCGTCATCGCCATGGCGTCCTCCGTCCGCGCGGGCAGGCCGGATTCGCCGGAAGGAATCGCTTACCCGCAGGCGAAAATTCGCATATCCGGATCGGATAGGCAAACCCCGCCGCGCTCGTCATGCGCGGAATTCCGGCGCGGCTGACGACGGTCGCGGCTAACGCTCGATTTCGCCGGCGATGAACTGCTCGACGCGCTCGCGCGCGACGGTGTCGGGAAGCTGCTCCGGCGGATGCTTCATCGTATAAGCGGAGATCGAATAGAGCGGACCGCCGACGCCACGGTCACGCGCCAGCTTGAGGCAGCGGATCGCGTCGATCACGACGCCGCCCGAATTCGGCGAATCCTGCACCGACATCCGCAATTCAAGCTCGATCGGGATGCCGGCGAAGCCTTCGCCCTCGACCCGCAGGAAACAAACCTTGTTATCGTTTTGCCAGGGGACGTAATCCGACGGCCCGATATGGACGTCCACGTCCGGCATCCGCTCGGGCAATATGCTCTGCACCGCCTCGGTCTTCGAGGTGCGCTTGGAGCCGAGCCGCGCGCGATCGAGCATATTGAGGAAATCGGTATTGCCGCCGGTGTTGAGCTGGTAGGTATGCTTGAGCTTGATGCCGCGATCGGCGAACAGCTTCATGATCGCGCGATGCAGGATGGTCGAGCCGAGTTGCGACTTGACGTCGTCGCCAACCACGGGAATCTTGCGCGCAGTGAACTCCCTGGCCCACTTTGCGTTCGAGACGATAAACACCGGCATGCAATTGAGCAGGCTGACCCCCGTCTCCAGGCAGGCGTGGGCGTAGCGCTCGACCGCTTGCTGGCTGCCGACCGGCAGGTAACAGAGCATCACTTCCGCGCCGGTTTCGCGCAGTCGCCGCTCGATATCCGCGGAGCGCGCGTTCTCCATCGGGACGAAGGTGCGCTCGGGCGGATAATTGCGCATATGCGGCGCGACGCCGTCGAGCAGCTCGCCCATCTCGACGGTCACGCCATAGGCCGGCAAATCGCGCCAGATGGTGACGGTATTATTGGGCGGCGCAAAACAGGCTTCCTCAAGCGGACGACCGACCTTGCGCGCGTCGATATCGAACGCGCATGCCACCTCGATATCGTCCGGGCGGTAGCCGCCCAGGTCATAGTGCATCAGACCGACCGGCGTCACTCGGGCCGCGTCGGTCGCATGCTTGTAATGCTCAAGGCCCTGGAGCAATGAGGAAGCGCAATTGCCAACCCCGACGATAGCCACCCGGATCTTCGACATTCTCTTATTGGTTCGCCTACAGGGGTTTCGGCGCTGCCAAACCCCCGCGAGCAACGCCCTCCTCCGCCGCGACGGATGAAAGTCCCGCAGCGAACGCTAATTTCTTATCGGACGCGAGCCTCAAAGTAAATTAGGTGGTCTGAAAGAACGTCATAGACGTTATCAGCAGCGCCGGTTGAAGACCACGCATCGCAAGAGCATTTTTGACATCCAATGATGACATTATTCAGGCAATAGATAGCAAATCGAGCGCCAGTCGATGCTTGAGCGGAGCCGCGTAATTATTCGGCCGTCCCGCAAAATCACATCCGCCGGATAATTTCGCGCGCGAATTCGTCAACATATTCCTCGAACCCGTCCATCGGCGGATTCAGGAACACGCCGTCGAGTCCGCCCTGTTCGAGCGTCTTGAGCTGCGCGATCACCTCGTCAGCCGCGCCGACAATCGCGGTCGCGCGAATCGTCTCAGGCGTGACAAAGCGGCGCTCGCGTTCGGGCACAAAGGTGCAATGGCCGTTGTGCAGGTCCAGATAGCGCTCCTCGGGCGGTCCCGGCAGATGCGCGAGATAATCGGCGTAAGCGTCGTATATCTTGCGTGCGTCCGGCGGCAGCGAGCGTGGCTTGGCGTAGCCCGCCGCGATCGCGTGCAGGCAGGTGATCACCCATGGACCCGCCATTTGCGTGATGCGCGGCGAATCGAGCCGCTCGCCCGGCCGAGTCACGACCACGTGCGTCAGCGAGACGCAGGGCAAGCGCCGCTCAAGCGTGCGGCCGGCCGCGCGCGCGCCCTCCTCGGCGTGGCGAAAGACCGCTTGCAGCCGCTCGGGCGTGGCGACGCCGGTCGTGATGATGCCGTCGCCGAATTCGCCCGCCAATCCGAGCGTGCGCGGCCCGTTGGCGGCGACGTAAAACGGAATCGGGCCGTCGAGGTTGATGAAATGGCGATCGCGATGGAGAAAGCGGATTTTGCGGCTCAATCCTTCGGCGTTATAGACCGCCTCGCCGGTCTTGAGCAGGTCGTGAATCACGCGGGTCTGTTCGCGGAAATCGGCGAACTTGACCGGCGGCAGACCCATCACGCGCCGCCCGGTATGGCCGGTGCCGTAGCCCAACATCACGCGCCCCGGCGCGATTTCGTTGATCGTGCCGATCGCATGGACCGTGACCGGCGGGATCCGGTTCGACGCGACGGAAATTCCCGTCGCCAGCCGGATTTTGCTGGTGTTCGCCGCCGCCAGCGCCATGCAGGCGTAAACGTCGCCCCAAATCATTTGCGAATCGGGAAACCATGCGGTGGTGAAGCCGAGCTCTTCGATTCGCCGGGTGTCGCTGATCGCGCGCTGCGGCTTGGTGAAAATGAGCGTGCCGAAATCCATCGCGAAGTCCTCGTCTTGCTGAATCGAAGCGGAAACGTCCGTCGCGGGACGACCGGCCGTGGCCGCCGCTCGGGCGCGACGCGCGCACTATAGCCGATTCGGCGACGCGCCCGTCAATCCGCGCCGGCGCGCGACCGAATCCTGGCCCCGGCGCGTGCCTCACGAAGCGCCAGGGCGGGCGCAATCCGCCGCCCCGGCGCTTGACGCGCCGCCCCTGGGATGGCGTGATTGGCGCGTGGCCGCTCATCCCGCCGACGACGGGGCGCAAATGCTGACGGCGGCGGAAGCCGCCGCGCATCTGGGCGTCAAGCTCGGCACGCTTTACGCCTACGTGAGTCGCGGATGGCTCAAAAGCTATCGCCGCAAGGTCGGCCGCCAAGCCCTTTACCGCCGCGCCGATATCGAAGCCCTGCGCGGATTGACCGCTCCCGAACGGGGCGTGCGCGCCCGCTCCCTGCCCGACGCCAGCTCCTGGGTCACGGTCGCGCAACCGACCGCCGATACCGCCTCCACCGGCGTGATCGTCGCCGAGTCGGGCGTCAGCTCAATCAGCGAGGGCCGGCTCGCCTATCGCGGCTATCCGATCGAGGAGCTGGTCGAGCACGCCGCCTTCGAGGAGGTTTGCCTGCTGCTCTGGAACGGCGAACGGCCGCGGCCCGAGGAGGTCGCGCATCTGCGCGAAAATATCGCCCTCGCCCGGCTGCCAAAGCCGGTCGCCGACGCGCTTGCGGCGGTCGGCGCGGATACGCCGCCGCTGCTGCGGCTCGCCGTGATGATGCCGGCGCTGGCGGCGGCCGAGTATCGCCTGCCGCCGCGCGCGCGGCTCGATCAGGCGCGGATGATTATCGGCGCGCTGCCGCTCGCGCTGTCGCCCGCCAGAGGCGAACGCGACGGCGCGCGGGCGGCAGGTTCTGCAGGCGCCTCCGGCATGGCGGCGCGGCTGCTCGACCGGGTGATAGGCGAGTTCGCCGCCGCCGATCGCGCCGCGCTCGAACGCGTATTGGTGGCGTGCGCCGAGCATGAACTTAACGCCTCGACCTTCGCCGCGCGCGTCGTCGCCAGCACCGGAGCCGATCTTTACGCCTGCGTGCTGGCCGCGCTCTGCTCGCTTTCGGGTCCGATTCACGGCGGGGCCTGCGATCGGATCGAAAGCATGTTCTCCGACCTCGCCGCCGGCTTGAGCCTCGAGCATTGTCTCGATTCCTTCAGCGCGAAGGGCCTGCTGCCGCCCGGCTTCGGCCACGCGATCTATTCGGCCGGCGATCCGCGCGCGGAGCTGCTCAAGCGGGTCGCCCGCGCCACCGCGCCGCGCAAGGGGCGCAAGCTGTACGAGACCGCCCTCAAGGTCGAGCGCGCGGTATGGGCGCGCGCGCGATTGCGCCCCAACCTCGATTATTACCTCACCGTATGCGTGCGGATGATCGGTTTTCCGCGCGGGATGCCGGCCGCGATTTTCGCCGCCGGGCGCGCCGCCGGATGGATCGCGCACAGCCTCGAACAATACGCCGACAATCGCCTGATTCGGCCGCGGATGCGTTATCGCGGCTCGCCCATGCGCCATTGGAATTGACGCGCTGCGCGCGCCTGACGAATCAGCGCTACGGATCTTTCGCCGGAACTACCTGGAAAACGATCGGATATAGGCGATCAGATCGTCAACCTGGGCGGGCGTGAGCTTCTTGCCGAACGCCGGCATCCGCTCCGATTTGTCCATCGCCTTGCCGCCCTGCTCGATCATGTTGCGCAGGAAGACGTCGGGATGCTCCGCCATGTCCTCCTTGTCGGTCCAATCGCCGGGCGGCGGCGACAGATGCTCCGCCGCGACGGCGGGACCGTCGCCCTTGCCGTCCTTGCCGTGGCATTTCACGCAATGCGCGAGCGCGAGCGCGCGGCCCGCCGCAACGTCGGCGGCGTCCACCGGCCGCGGCGCGATCGTCGCCGCCGCGCCGATCGCTATCGTCAGGGCGACTCGCATCGCGAGCGAATTACCGGAACGATTCAGCCTCATCTCCCGCTTTGCTAACAGAAACTTTCGCGATGCTTCAATCCGCGCGCCCCTGCGGCGTAAGCATCAGCTTGCCGACCGAGCGCCGATCGAGGATGAAGCGATGCGCCGCCGCCGCGTCCGCGAGCGCGAAGCGTCCGCCGATCGGCACGGTGAGTTTGCCCTCGCGAATCAAGCGGAAACAGTCGTCGAGTCCGCGCCGCATCACCGCGTGATTATTGTAGATCTGCGGCAGCACGAAACCGCTTACGCTGAGCGACCGTTCGAACAGCCGCATCGGATCGATCGGACCGGGCGCGCCGCCCGCGCGGCCGTAGAGAATCAGATGGCCGAACGGCGCGAGACAGCCGATGCCGGCGGCGAAAGTCGGCGCGCCGACCGCGTCGAGAATCAGATCGACGCCGCGATTCCCGGTCAGCCGCATCGTTTCCGCGGCGAAATCCCGGGTCGCGTAATCGATCGTTTCGTCGGCTCCGTGCTGGCGCGCGAACTCCGCCTTCTCCGCGTTCGAAACCGTGCCGATCACGCGCGCGCCGTAGGCTTTGGCGATTTGCACCGCCGCGATTCCGACCGCGCCCGCCGCCGAATGCACCAGCACGGTCTCGCCCGCCCGCGCGTCATGCAGCGTGCGCAGCATATGCCACGCCGTAAGCATCGCGATCGGCAGCGCCGCGCCCTGCTCGAAATCCATGAAGTCGGGCAGCGGAATCACGCGCGAGCGCCGAATCAGCGTGTAGTCGGCATACGCGCCCATCCCGATATACGCCACGCGCATCCCAGGGCGAAAATCGGTCACGTCGGGGGCGACCGCCTCGACCACGCCGGCGGCTTCCATCCCGGGCGTGTCGGGAAAAACCGGCCGCACGATATATTCGCCGCGCGTGAAGAAGGTATCGGCGAAATTGACCGCGATCGCGCAATTGCGCACCAGCACCGTCGATGGCCGCAAATCCGGCACGGGAGCCTCGGTCAGGTACATCACCTCGGGACCGCCCAGCCGATCGAAATGAATCGCTTTCATCGCCCGTCCTCGCCTCGAATCCGGATTGCGCCGTCTTAGCCGCCCGCGCCGTCCGAAGGCAACCCCCGCCGGATTCGCGGAGACTTATTCGATTGGAACCGGAACGCCAACGTGCAAGGATTTTGCACGAATCCAAGGAGCCGTCCGCTTATGCGCCGAGAGATCTTTACCGAAGAGCACGAGATGTTCCGCGACCAGGTCAAACGCTTCGTCGAGAGCGAAATCACGCCGAAAATCGAGAGCTGGAACCGCGCCGGAATCAGCGATCGCGAAAGCTGGCGCAAGCTGGGCGCGGCCGGCTTCCTCGGCGCCAACGCGCCGGCGGCATACGGCGGCGCCGGCGTCGACTTCCTCTATGACGCGATCGTGATCGAGGAACTCGCGCGGGTCCGCGCGCATGGCCTGATGATGGGTCTCCATTCGGACATCATCATGCCGTATATCTCGACCTTCGGTTCGGAAGAGCAGAAGCGGCGCTATCTGCCCGGCGCGATCGCCGGTGAAATCATCCTCGCGATCGCGATGACCGAGCCGGGCACCGGCTCCGATCTCGCCGCCGTTCGCACGACCGCCCGGCGCGACGGCGACAGCTACGTGATCAACGGCTCCAAGATGTTCATCTCCAACGGCCAGCTTGCCGATCTGATCGTCGTCGTCGCCAAGACCAATCCCGACGCCAAGCCGGCCCATCGCGGCGTCAGCCTGATTCTGGTGGACGCGGATGCGCCCGGCTTCGTGCGCGGCCGCAAGCTGGAAAAGCTCGGCCTCAAGGGTCAGGACACCAGCGAGCTGTTTTTCGAGGATTGCCGCGTGCCGGCGTCGAATCTGCTCGGCCGCGAGGGCGAAGGCTTCAAGATGCTGATGGAGAAGCTGCAGCAGGAGCGGCTGGTCTGCGCGATCCAGGCGATCACCAGCGCGCGCCGCTGCCTCGACGACACGATCGATTACGCCAAGGGCCGCCGCGCCTTCGGCCAGCCGATCGCCGCCTTCCAGAATACGCAGTTCAAGCTGGCCGAGATGGCCACCGAAGTTGAAGTCGGCCAGACCTTCGTCGACCGCCTGATGGCGGCGCACGTGCGCGGCGACGACGTCGTGACCGAAGTGAGCATGGCGAAATGGTGGACGACCGAACTGCTCAAACGCGTTGCCAGCCAGTGCCTGCAACTGCATGGCGGCTACGGCTTCATGCTCGAATATCCCGTGGCGATGGATTACGCGGACGCGGCGGTGCAATCGATTTACGCCGGCACGAACGAAATCATGAAAGTGATTATCGCGCGGCGGATGGGACTCGAAGCGCGCGGCTGAGACGCGCCGGCCGCCCGAATCACGCCGAAGTTTCCGCCTGTGACGGCGCCGGGGACGCGTGTGAGCGCGTCGCGGCGCCGTTTCAATTTGCATCACGGCCGCCACCGCATTCCGCATTAACGCCGGTCTTTCCGCGCGAAAACCCCCGCTTTTCCCACCCGATCCGCGCGGGGCACGGAAGCTGCATTATCGAGTCGTCATGCTCGACGTAATTTTCATCGTGGCCACGTGCGCCTTCTTCGCGGTCGCGCTCGGCTACGTCCGGGGATGCGCGAAACTATGAACGGATGGGAATTGCTGCTGGGGTCGGCGATCGCCGCCGCGCTCACCGTATATCTCGTTTACGCGATGCTGCGTCCGGAGAAATTCTAGGAGAAGCGCGTGCTCGCCAACGCCGTAATCCAAATCGGATTGTTTTTCCTGATCGTCGTCGCGATCAGCGTGCCGCTCGGCCGCTACATGGCGCGCGTCTTCAGCCATGAACCAACCTTGCTCGATCCCGCGCTCAGGCCGATCGAGCGGCTGATCTATCGCCTCGCGGGCGTCCATCCGGAAACCGAACAGAGCTGGGTCGAATACGCCGTCGCGATGCTGCTGTTCAGCGCGGCCGGGATGCTGCTGCTCTATGCGCTCCAGCGCCTGCAGGGCCTGCTGCCGCTGAACCCGCAAGGATTGAGCGCGGTCGCGCCCGATCTCGCCTTCAACACCGCCGCCAGCTTCACCACCAATACCAACTGGCAGGCCTACGCCGGCGAATCGACCATGTCTTACCTGACGCAGATGGCGGGACTGGCGTTTCACAATTTCGTTTCCGCCGCCGCCGGAATCGCGATCGCGATCGCCGTGATTCGCGGCTTTGTGCGGCGCAACGCGAAAACGATCGGCAACTTCTGGGTCGATCTGACGCGCGCGACGCTCTGGATTCTGCTCCCGCTCAGCATCGTGATGGCGCTCGCGCTGGTCTGGCAGGGCGTGCCGCAGAATTTCGCGCCGTACGTTCAGACGCAAACCGTCGCAGGCGCCACACAAACGATCGCGCAGGGTCCGGTCGCCTCGCAGGAGGCGATCAAGGAGCTGGGCACCAACGGCGGCGGCTTTTTCAACGCCAACTCGGCGCATCCGTATGAAAATCCGACGCCGCTTACGGATCTGATCGAGATGCTCGCGATCATTTCGATCGGCGCGGGCCTGACGCATACGTTCGGCCGGATGGTCGGCGATCGGCGTCAGGGATGGGCGCTGTTCGGCGCGATGGCGATCCTCTTCCTGATGGGCGTCGCGATCGCGACCTGGAGCGAGCAGCGCGGCAATCCGATGCTGACTCGCGCGGGCGCCGATCAACGCGCCTCGGCCGCGCAAAGCGGCGGCAACATGGAGGGCAAGGAGGTCCGTTTCGGCATCGTTGATTCCGCGCTCTGGGCCACGATCACCACCGACACCTCGTGTGGCGCGGTCAATTCGATGCACGACAGTTTCACGCCGCTGGGCGGACTGATCCCGCTGCTCAACATGCAGATCGGCGAAATCATCTTCGGCGGCGTCGGCTCGGGACTGTACGGAATGCTGGTGATGGCCGTGCTGGCGGTCTTTATCGCGGGCCTGATGGTCGGCCGGACGCCGGAATATCTGGGCAAGAAAATCGAGGGGCGCGAGATGAAGCTCGCGATGCTCTTCATCCTCGTCTTCCCGCTGGTCATCCTGATTCCCGCCGCGATCGCGATCGTGCTGCCGGCCGGCCTGGCCGGAATCTCGAATCCCGGTCCGCACGGCTTCACGCAAGTCCTTTACGCCTACACCGAGGCGTCCGCGAACAATGGATCGGCCTTCGCCGGCCTCAACGCCAATACGCCTTTCTACAACGTCACGTTGGGCCTCGTGATGCTCGCGGGGCGCTTCCTGATGAAAATACCGGTGCTCGCGCTGGCGGGATCGCTGGCGGCCAAACGCACGGTTCCGCCCAGCGCCGGCACCTTCCCGACCAATGGCGCGGTCTTCGTCATTCTGCTGGTCGGCGTGATTCTGATCGTCGCGGCGCTGACGTTCTTTCCGGCCGACGCGCTCGGTCCGATCGTCGAGCAACTCGCGATGCGCCACGGGCGGCTCTATTGAAGCGGCTTCGCCCGTAATGGCCGGTTGAATACTCACTGACTAATTGAACAACGGAAACTCAGGCAATGGCTGAACGCAAGGCGACCCCGCTCTGGGACGGCAAAATCGTCCGCGCCGCGGCGCTCGATTCACTGCGCAAATTCGATCCGCGCGTCCAGGCGAAAAATCCCGTGATGTTCGTGGTCGAGGTCACGGCGCTCGCCGTCACGCTGATCCTCGTGGGCAATCTGGCGACCGGAGCGCATCGGCAGCTCGGCTTCGAGGTCCAGATCGCAATCTGGCTCTGGTTCACCGTCGGCTTCGCCAATTTCGCCGAAGCGATGGCCGAAGGGCGCGGCAAGGCGCAGGCCGACAATCTGCGCAAAACGCGCACCGAAACGATGGCCAAACGGATCGGCGCCGGCGGCGGAGCCGTGACGCTCGTGCCCGCGACGGAACTGCGCAAGGGCGACGTCGTGATGGTCGCGGCGGGCGACGTGATTCCCGGCGACGGCGAAGTGATCGAGGGCGTCGCCGCCGTCAACGAGGCCGCAATCACCGGCGAATCCGCGCCCGTCATCCGCGAAAGCGGCGGCGATCGCAGCGCCGTCACCGGCGGCACCACGGTCATCTCGGACTGGATCAAGGTGCGTATCACGGCCAACCCCGGCGAGACGTTTCTCGATCGCATGATCGGCCTGGTCGAGGGCGCGCAGCGCCAGAAAACGCCCAACGAAATCGCCCTCAGCATCCTGCTCGCCGGCCTCACGATCATCTTCATGATGGTGTGCGTGTCGCTCTATCCGTTCGCGCTCTATGGCGGCACGGTGCTGACCCTGCCGGTGCTGGTCGCCCTGCTGGTGTGCCTGATTCCAACCACGATCGGCGGCCTGCTCTCCGCCATCGGCATCGCCGGGATGGACCGTCTGGTGCAGCATAACGTGCTCGCGATGTCGGGCCGGGCGGTCGAGGCCGCCGGCGACGTCGATACGCTGCTGCTCGACAAGACCGGCACGATCACGCTGGGAAATCGGATGGCCGAGGAGTTTCTGCCGGTCGCCGGCGTGCTGCCGCAGGAACTTGCGGAGGCGGCGCAACTCGCCTCGCTCGCCGACGAAACGCCCGAGGGCCGTTCGATCGTGGTGCTGGCGAAGCGCGCCTACGGACTGCGCGGACGCGAGCTTGGCGACGACGGCGCCCAGTTCATCCCGTTTTCGGCGCAGACCCGGATGAGCGGCGTCGATCTCCACGGCCATCGGATTCGCAAGGGCGCCACCGACTCGGTAATCAAGTTCATCGAGGAGCGCGGCGGCCGCGCGCCCGCCGACCTCGCCCCGATCGTCGAAGGGATCGCGCGCTCGGGCGGCACGCCGCTGGTGGTCGCGGACAACGCCCGGATGCTCGGCGTGATCCATCTCAAGGACGTCGTCAAGGAGGGCATCCGCGAACGCTTCGAACGATTGCGCGCGATGGGCCTGCGCACCGTGATGATCACCGGCGACAATCCGCTCACCGCCGCCGCGATCGCGAAAGAATCGGGCGTCGACGACTTTCTCGCCGAAGCGACGCCCGAAACCAAGCTCAGGCTGATTCGCGAGGAGCAGGCGCAGGGCAAGCTGGTCGCGATGATCGGCGACGGCACCAACGACGCGCCCGCGCTGGCCCAGGCCGACGTCGGCATCGCGATGAACGCCGGCACGCAGGCCGCGCGCGAAGCCGGCAACATGGTCGATCTCGATTCGAATCCGACCAAGGTGATGGAGGTGGTCGAGATCGGCAAGCAATTGCTGATCACGCGCGGCGCGCTGACCACCTTTTCGATCGCCAACGACGTCGCCAAATACTTCGCGATTATTCCGGCGATGTTCGTGATCGGCTATCCGGATCTGCAGTCGCTCAACATCATGCGGCTGGCGACGCCGGAGAGCGCGATCCTGTCGGCGGTCATTTTCAACGCCCTCATCATTGTCGCGTTGATTCCGCTGGCGCTGCGCGGCGTCGCCTATCGGCCGCTGGGAGCGGCCGCGATCCTCACGCGCAACCTGCTGATCTACGGCCTCGGCGGCGTCATCGTTCCGTTCATCGGCATCAAGGCGATCGACCTGATCGTCTCGGCGCTGCATCTCGCCTGAACCGCGGAGACTATCGCTATGCGTCTTTGGGTCGCCCTCCGAATGACTATCGTGCTGGCCGTGCTGACCGGGCTCGTCTATCCATTGGCGATCGCGGAGATCGGCCACGCGCTGTTTCCGTTCCAGGCTGACGGCAGTCTCGTTCGGCGCGGCGGCGCGATCGTCGGCTCGTCGCTGATCGGGCAGAACTTTTCCGCGCCGCGCTATTTCCAGGGCCGTCCCTCCGCCGCCGGCGACAAGGGTTACGACGCCGACGCCTCCGGCGGCTCGAATCTCGGGCCGACCAACAAGGCGCTCGCGACGGCGGTCGCCGCGCGCGTCCGCGAGCTGCGCGAACGCAATCCCGGCGCAACCGCGGCGCCGGTCGATCTGGTGACGGCCTCGGGCAGCGGCCTCGATCCCGAAATCAGTCCGGCCGCCGCCGCGTTGCAGATACCCCGGGTTGCGAAGGCGCGCGGGCTTGGCGAAGATGCGATCCAGGCGCTGGTGCGCGCCAACACCCGGCCGCGTTTTCTCGGCCTGTTCGGCGAACCGGGGGTGAACGTGCTGATGCTCAACCTCGCGCTCGACCGCCTGCGCCCGGGCGGCCGGCCCACCGGCTCCTGAATGGCTCAGGATAAGCGCCCCGAACCTGAAAGTTTCCTCGATCTCGCGCCGCATCCGCAGCGCGGGCTACTGAAAATTTATCTCGGCGCGGCGGCCGGCGTCGGCAAGACCTACCGGATGCTCGAAGAAGCGCATCAGATGCGCCAGCGCGGCGTCGATATCGTGGTCGGCTTCGTCGAGACCCACGGCCGCGCGGAAACCGCCGAGCGCATCGTCGGCCTTGAGGTGGTGCCGCGCCGACGTCTCGCCTATCGCGGCGTGACGATCGAGGAGATGGACCTCGACGCGATTGTCGCGCGCAAGCCCGAATGGGCGATCGTCGACGAATTGCCGCATACCAACGCCGCCGGCTCGCGCCACGAAAAACGCTGGCAGGACGTCGAAGATCTGCTCGCCGCCGGCGTCAACGTCATCACCGCGATGAATATCCAGCACCTCGAAAGCCTCAACGCGATCGTCCGCCGCGTCACCGGCGTCGACGTGCGCGAGACCGTGCCCGACGCGGTGCTGTCGCGCGCCGACCAGGTCGTTAACGTCGATCTGAGTATCGAGGGGCTGCGCGAACGGCTGCGCGAGGGCAAGATTTATCCGGCCGATCACGTCGAGCAGGCGCTGAGGAATTTCTTCAAGCCGAGCAATCTTACGTCGCTGCGCGAGCTGGCGCTGCGCGAAATCGCGCGCGGGCTGAATCGCCGGCGCGAGGATCTCGAAACCCGCCAGCGCGAGGGCGGCCGGCGCACCTTCGTCGGCGACCGCCTGATGGTCGGGCTGTCGTCGAATCCCGCCGATAGCGCGGCCCTGCTGCGCAAGGCCTCGCGCATCGCCGGCCAGCTCAACGCCGACTGGTACGCCGTGCATGTCGAGACGCCGGCGGAATCCGTCGCGCGCGTCGACACCGGCAATTTCGTCAAGCTGCTCGACAATATCAACCTGGCGGGCGATCTCGGCGCGGAGACCGTCTGGCTCAAAGCCGACGACGTGGTGCGCGCGATGGTCGATTTCGCGCGCGAGCACGGGGTCACCAAAATCATCGTCGGGCGCACCCGCCAGCCGCTCTGGCGCCGCTGGTTCGGCCGCGCGGTGCCGCTGCGGCTGGTGGCGGCGGCGCCCGATCTCGACGTCGAAATCGCCGCCGCCGCGGCGCCCGAGGAAAGCTCATGAGCCGCCCCACCCTCCGCAGCAGCATCCGCAACGGCTCGCTCGCGATGCTGGTGATGGTGGTGCTGCTGGGACTTTATACGCTGCCCCACGTCTACCGGCTGGGCGGCGCGATCCGCGAAACGCTGTACCGCAATTACATCAGTATCGACGCCGCGCAGCATATGCACGCGGCGCTGCGCGCTTTGCAGATCGCGGAGCTCGAAGGCCGCGCCCCGGCCGCGGCGCCGGCCGCGCGCGCTGAATTTTTCCACTGGCTCGAGATCGAGGACCACGACTTCACTGAGGTTGGCGAGCCCGAACTCGCGGACGACATCCACCGCCGCGCCGATCGGCTGTTCGCCGCGGGCGCGCGCGCGCCGGCCAATTCCGGCCACGACGCCGACTTCGCCGCGCTGCACGGCCGCCTCGACGATCTGATCGCGATGAACAAGACCGCGATGTTCCGCGCGGACAGCCGCGCGAGCCGCCTCGGCGCGCGCCTCGCCTACGAATTCGGCCTCGGCCTCGCGCTGGTGATGGCGCTCGGGACGGCGCTTTCGTGGTGGCTCGGATGGACGCTCGCGCATCCGCTGACCGATCTCGCCGAGCGCCTGCGCGGCGTCAGCCAGCGCCGCGCCCATCTGCGGCTGGGTCCGCAGAAGCTCGCCGAACTCGACGCCGTCGCGCGCGAGTTCAACGAGATGGCCGAACGGCTCGAACAATACGATCAGCTCAACGTCGAGCGTCTGGTGTTCGAAAAAAGCAAGACCGAAGCGATTATCGAAAGCCTCGAGGACGGCGTCGTGCTGATCGATCGCGACGGCGTGGTCATCCATATCAATCAGACCGCCGCGCTGATTCTGGGCCTCGAGCAGCATGACGCCCTCGGCGCCGCCTTCGACGATCTCTCCAGCAACCATCCGCACTACCTGCGCGTGCGCGACGCGCTCCGGATGCTGAAAAAGGGCGCGGCGGGCGAGCGCGTCGAGGTCACGCTGCATATGCGCGGGCGCGACCATTCGTTCGTGCTCAAGCCGATTCCGCTGCGCCACGGAGCCGCCAACGCGCTCGGCACGATCCTGCTGCTGCAGGACGTGACCTACCTGCGCGATCAGGATCGCGCGCGCGCCAATCTGGTCGCGACGCTCTCCCATGAATTACGCACGCCGCTCACCTCGCTCGCGCTTTCGGCCGAACTGCTGAGCCGCGAGGAAGCCGCGCTCGCGCCGCGCCAGCGCGATCTGGTCCAGGCGATTCTCGAGGAATGCGCCCGGATGAAGCTTCTGAGCGACAACCTGCTCAATCTGGCGCGCGGCGACACCGGCGCGATCACGCTCGAACGGGCCCCGCTCGATCTCGCGCGCATCGTCGCGCAGGTGGCCGATCGCTTCAATATCCAGGCGCACGAAAAGGGCATACAGTTGTGCAAGAAGATCGACGCGGCGCCGGTTCTCGAGGGCGATCCGGTGAAACTCTCCTGGGTGGTGTCAAATCTGGTCGGCAACGCGCTGCGCTACACTCCCGCCGGCGGACGCATCGAAATCGCGGTGCATCCGGGCGCGGGCGTGGTGCGGATCGAGGTCGCCGATTCCGGCCCCGGCATCCCGCCCGCGATCCGCAACTACATCTTCGAGAAATACGCCCAGTTCGGCGCCGACGGAGCCGAAAAAGGAGCCGCCGGACTCGGCCTCGCGATCGCCAAGGACATCGTTCAGGCGCACAGCGGACGCATCTTCGTCGAATCTCCCGAGGGCGGCGGCAGCCGCTTTATCGTCGAACTGCCGGCCCCGACGCATCACTGATGGCGCGCATCGTCATTGTCGACGACGAAAAGAACATTCGTCGCAATCTCGCCGCCTTCTTCGACTCGATCGGCCATTCCGTGCGCGCGGCGGCCAGCGGAGCCGAGGCGATCGCCGCGCTCGACGACGAACCGGCCGACCTCGTGCTGACCGACTTCCGCATGGCCGAGATGGACGGCCTGCGGCTGCTCGAAGAGATCAAGCGCCGCGACCCCGCCACCGTGGTCATTCTGATGACCGCGTTCGCGACCGTCGAAAGCGCGGTCGCCGCGATGAAGGCGGGGGCGCAGGATTACGTCACCAAGCCCTTCACGCTCGACGAAATCCGCCGCACGGTCGAACGCGCGCTCGAACTGCGCGGCCTGCGCGCCGAGAACCGCGAATTGCGCAGCGCCGTCGAGCAGGCGCCGATGCTCGAGACCGCCAGCGCCGCGATGCGCCGGCTGCTCGACACCGCCCGCCAGGCCGCCGCCAGCGACGCCACCATCCTGCTCGCCGGCGAAAGCGGCACGGGTAAAAACGTCCTCGCCCGGCAAATCCATCAATGGAGTCCCAGGCGCGAGCGGCCCTACGTCGTCGTCAACTGCACCACGCTCTCCGAGCAATTGCTCGAATCCGAATTGTTCGGCCATATGCGCGGTTCATTCACCGGCGCGGTCAAGGACAAACCCGGCCGGCTCGAGGCCGCCCATCTCGGCTCCGTCTTCCTCGACGAAATCGCCGACCTTACGCCCGCGCTGCAAACCAAGTTTTTGCGCTTCGTCCAGGAACAGAGCTTCGAGCGCGTCGGCGGCGAACGCACGATCCAGGTCGATGCCCGCATCATCGCCGCGTCCAACCGAGATCTCGAGGGCGAAGTCGCGGCGCATCGTTTCCGCGAGGACCTGTTCTATCGCCTCAACGTGATTACCCTGTACGTGCCGCCGCTGCGCGAGCGCGCCGACGACGTGATTCCGATGGCGCGCTGGATGCTCCGTGCGGCGGGACTGCGTAATCGCCGGCCGGGATTGCGCCTCAATGCGGAGGCCGAAGCGACGCTCCGGCGCTACCGATGGCCGGGGAATCTGCGCGAGTTGCGCAACGCCGTCGAACGCGCGGCGGTGCTCTGCCGCAGCGACGAAATCACGCCCGACGATCTGCCCGATTCGATTTTCCGCGAGCCGCGCGAGACGCCTCCGATCGTCGCCGCCGGCGCCGCCCATCGCGCGCCCAGCCTCGAAGAGGTCGAACGCGAACATATCCGGCGCGTGCTGGCCGAAAGCGCGACGCTCGAGGAGGCCGCCGACACGCTCGGCATCAATGTGACGACATTGTGGCGCAAACGCCGCCGCTACGGCATCGAGTGACGCCGCGATGCGGCCGGCCGCCCGTGCGGAACCCGATCGGGGGAGAACTTGCGATCGGGGCGGGGAATTCGATGCGGCGGGGGTGGTCATACGACAGCGGGCGGCCGGCGCGCATCCGACCTGCCCGCATCGATAGCATCGCCAGAGATCGCTCCGTCAGGGTGAATTTCTTCTCCCGGTCGCTCGGTGCGCGGATGATCCCGGCGCGCCAGACGCCGCCAGACGGCGCTATTCTGAGCCAAGGCGCGAGGCTCCGCCACGCGGCGGTTGATCGCGGAGACCACCGTGATAGCGTGGATCGGCGACGTCCGCCGCCACGCGTCCGGCGCGTCGGCCGTTGACGATGGACCTCCGCTCCAAACTCGCCGCGATTTTCCTGCTCCTGCTGGTATTGCCGTTTGTCGCCATCAGCGCGATTCAGATCGATCGCACCGCCGCTGTGATGGTCGGCGATTTGGCCGATTCCGGCAACCTGCTGATCAACCAGGCCTTCGAGCAAATTCGCCGCTCCCTGACCCATACGACCGGCGATCCGGTCGCCGCGATGCGCGGCGACGCCGCCCTCGCCACGCTGCTCGATTCCGCGCAGGCGTTCGGCAAGGGCGTGGTCTACGCGCGGATCGAAGCGCTCGATGGCGCGCCGATCGTCGCTCCGGCCGGCGATCCGCCGCCCGCCGCGATCGCGGCGACGCCGCCCTTCGCCGATTTGCGCGCCGCGCTCGCCTCATGGTGGCCGCCCAGCCGGTTCGGCGCGATCGCCGGCGGCCGCACTTACGAGATGAGCCGGGCGATCGACGTCAACGGCCATCCGCTCGCGGTGATTCGCGTCGGTCTTTCGACCGCGCTGATCGCCGCCGCGGCGCATCGCTCGGTCCGCGACATCCTCGCCGCCGGCGCCGCCGGCGTGGTCCTGAGCCTGCTCGGCGCGATGCTGACGGGCGGGCTGATGCTGCGTCCGCTGGCCGATCTGGCCACGCGGTTCGAACGGATCGCCGAGGGTCGCGACGCCGAAGCGCTGCCGGTCGGCTCGGGCGACGAGCTTGGCACGCTCGCCGCCAAGTTCAACGAACTGTCGCGGCGGATCAAGGCGAATCGCGCGCAATGGGAGACCGAGCGCGGCCAGTTCATCAATATCTTCCGCTCGATTACCGACGCCGTGATGCTGCTCGACGCGGGCGGCGCAGTGCTGTTCGCGAATCCCGAGGCGCAGACCCGGCTGGGATTGCCCGCCGGCGGCATGGCCGAGGGCAAACCGCTGCCGCTGCTGCTCGGCCGCGACAATCCGCTCGCGCGGATGGTCGAAACGGTCTACGCCACCGGCGCCGAGATGCGCGACGTGGCGCTGGAGCTGGGCGCGGGCGAAAACGCCGGCCGCGTGCTGGTGTCGATCTCCTCGCTCGGCCAGGGCCCCGAGCCCGCCGGCCTGCTGGTGGTCGCGCGCGATCTGGAATCGATGCGGGAACTCGAAAATGTGGTCGATTATTCCGGCCGGCTGGTGCGGCTCGGCGGCCTGATCTCGGGCGTCGCCCACCAGATCCGTAATCCGCTCAACGCGATGAACCTGCAGCTCGAGCTGCTTGGTCAGGACGCCGAGCGCGGCGCGCCGATCGATCAGCGGCTGCGCGCGGTGCGTCAGGAGATCGAGCGCTTGTCGCGCGCGATCGACGCGCTGATGCGCTTCATGCGGCCGGAGCAGCTCAAGCTCGCGCCGGTTGCCGTCAACGAACTGCTCAGCGAAGTCGCCGGGCAGGTGGTCCGATCGGGAATCCGCGTCGAAACCGGCTTCGACCCCGGCCTGCCGCCGATCAGCGCCGATCGCGCGCTGCTGGCCGAAGCGCTGCGCAACGTAATCGCGAACGCCTGCGACGCGATGGCGGCGGCGGGCGGCACACTCCGGCTCACGACCGCGCTCGCGCCGGGCGGCTTCGTCGAAATCCGAATCGCCGACAGCGGCGGCGGCATCGCGCCGGAAAACCTCGCGCGAATCTTCAATCTCTATTTTACCACCAAAAAGAACGGCAACGGCCTCGGACTGCCGCTCGCGCTGCGCGCCGTCGATCTCCATCATGGGACGATGGATATTCAATCCGCGGACGGCGTCGGCGCGACCGTGATCATCCGGATGCCGACGGTGCGACGGGCCGCGGCGGCAGCGCCCTCGGCGGCGCGAATCGGCTGAAGCGCGCGTGATCGCCAGGCGTACATTCCGTACCGGGACGCTCCGGCTAATCGCGATTGGCCTCGCCGCCGCGTGCGCCGGATGCGCCCAGTTGGGACTGCCGAATCCGTTCGCCACGCGACCGCAGCCGGCGCGGCCGACCCCCAGGGCGTCCCGCGCCAGCGGCGAGCGCCCACGACCGCTACCGTTGCGCGTGGCGCCGGAGGAAGCGGGCGCGACCACGCATCGCGGCCATGCGCATCCCAGCGCGCATCCGGTCGCGACCGCGCCCGCTCGTCAGGAGCCGGCCGCGCCGGCCGCCGTCACCACCGTGACGCTCGGCGACGAAGCCCAAGACCGCGTGAGCGCGGAGCATCTGCTCGATGACGCCGGGGCCAGGCTCGCGCGCATCGATCGCGCCAAATTGCGCGGCGACGAGGCTTCGAGCTACAGCCAGGCGAGCGGCTTTGTCAGCGCCGCCCGCCGCGCGATCGATCAGCATGACTATCTCGCGGCGTCGAGTCTGGCGCGCAAGGCTTCGGTAATCAGCGATCAACTTGCCGATCGCATGGCGAATCCGTAAGGAACCGGGGGGAAAAAATAAGAGGCGTCCCGGGTCTTGCCGGCGACGGCCCACAGACGTCGCGATAATTCCCGACGACCGGCCGGCGCCCGACCACGAAACGCCCCGCTATGGGAGTGTCCGCCGATGGACGGGCTGCGCTCCGCTGCGTGGGGGGGGTTACGCGACGCGGGCTCCGCCATGTCCATCGGCGAACGAACTTAAATTCCTGTTTCCGGCACGACGGTCGCGCTATTCCTCCTCGGACGCGCCGTCGGCGGCGAGTGCGCGCCGATCGGCAGCGCCACCCGCCGTCGGCGTGACCACGCCGCGCGACGCGGCGGTCATGCGACGGGCGGCCGCGGGCAGATTCAGGAACTCGCCCGCGTAGATCCGGTTGGCGTCGCCAAGCCGCGGATTCGCCCCGACCAGCCGATCGACCTGATCTTTCGAACCAAGGTAGCGCGCCGCGATCCCCGCCAGCGTATCGCCTGGGCGCACGCGCACCTGCGCGGGCGCGCCGCGTCCGGCGGCGCCATCGGCGGCGGAGCGATCGTTCAGGCCAGGCCCCGGTGCGGTCGCGAGGAGCCCGCCGGGATCCGTCGCGCCGCTCGGGATAGTCGAAATATAGCCGGCCCCCGGATGCTCGGTGACGGCGTCGCCCACCACACCGCCCGGCTCGATACTGGTCGGCTCCTCGCGCCCGGACCAATCGCCCTGCCACAGATAGACCGCCGCCAGGCCGAAAAACGCCATCGCCGCGAGCGCCGCCACCGGTCGAATCGAACCGGCCCGCAGGCTGGTCAGACGCAGGCCGGCGAACCTGCCGCCGCCGCGCCGCGCTTCGGCCGCGCGACCATTGGCGAAGCCGGACGCGAGCGCCGCCGCCCGCGCTATCGCGAGCGTCACGCGCGGCTCGCCCGCGTTCCACGCCGCCAGCATCGCATTGTGGCAGAGCACATTGATCCGCCGCGGATTGCCGCCGGAGTGCTCCAGCAGATGCTCGAGCGCGCCCGGCGTGAACAGCTCCGCGACCGTCCCGCCGCACGCGGCCACACGATGCGCGACGTAGGCGGCGGACTCATCGCGATCGAGCGCTTGCAGCGCCGTGCGGATTCCGATCCGATCGTTGACCTGCCGAAGTTCTGGCGCGCCGAGCCGCCACGCCAGATCGGGCTGGCCCGCGAGCACGAAATGCAGTCGCGCGCCTTCGCCGTCCGCGCGATTCGCGAACAGCCGCAAATCCTCCAGCGCGTCGGCCGCGAGACTCTGCGCCTCGTCGATCATGACCACAACGCGGTCGCCGGCGGGAAGCCCGCTCAGGAAGCGATCGAACGCCTCCGCCATCTCGAATTGCGCGCCGCACGCGGCGATTCCCAACTGCCGCAGCAGATCGCGCATGATCCCGTCAAAGCCCAGCCGCGGATTGGTGACGCAGGCGATATGTATACCGCCCTGATTACGCGCCATCAGGGCCACCAGCAAAGTGGTCTTGCCTGCGCCGGTCTCACCCAACATCAGGGTGAAGCCGCTCGGCTCGTGCGCGAGGCTCCATTCCAGCGCCGCAAGAGCGTCACGATGCGACCGGCTGATGAAGAGCATCCGCGCCGTTGGCGTGAACTGAAAGGGCGCGCCGGTCAGGCCGAAATGGCGATAGTACATGACGATCGTATCTGCCCGAACGTTCAATCCTCGCGAGCGCGGCTCCCCCTCTTCGCGAGCCACGCTCCCGCGGCTTCCCGCCCGACAGCGTTGAAAAGCACCGCAAGCATCTCTTATGCCATCGCCGGAGCGACGATAAATGATCCCAATTTTACCGCGCTTTTCCCTGATTTTCGCGGCCGGAAAGAACGCGTCAAGCAAAGTCCGAATCTGAAACATTTACCAGCTTACAATGACCTTCGCGGGACGAAGCGAGGCGCGCGGCCAGCGGCGCTCCTCCTCTCTTCGCCGGGCGAACCCGGGTCCGGGAAATCGGGAATTGCGTCGGCGGAGGATTTGCAATTAGACTCCTAGTGACTCAAATTGTGTAAATTGCCGCAATTGATTGGAATCAGTTTTGATTCGGCGCTGAAATAGTTAAAATTGAGTAACGGGATGGAATTCCAGGGACATGCGTCTCCCGCGCTGGAGAGAATTGCCGCAATCCGGAAGGTTGCGCTGGCGCTGATCATTGCGCTCGCGACGATCGCCGCAATCTCGCGACCGGCGCGCGCGCAAATGATGGTTCGACTGGCCGGGAATCATCCGCGGGACATCGATCGGTTCACCGTCGTCGGCGCCGCCGATTCGCGCCGCACGCTGGCGATGGCGCTGACGCTCAAGCTGCGCAATCGCGCCGCGCTCGACCAATTGATCGCCGCGCAGGAGGCTCCCGGCTCGCCGAATTATCATCGATGGCTCACGCCGGATGAATTTGCGGCCCGCTTCGGTCCGACCGCGAGCGATCTGCAAACCGCCGCGGACTGGCTCTCAGCGCAGGGCTTTGCCGTCACTTCGGCGGATTTGACGCGGCGCACGATCGCATTCACCGGCACGGTCGCGCAGGCTGCGCGCGCCTTCAACGTCGCGATTCTGCAAGTCGCGGACGCCGGCCATTACGGCAACGCCGACGATCCCGAGTTGCCGGCGTCGGTCGCCAGCGTAATCGAGTCGGTACGCGGCCTCGACAATCTGCATGCCGCGAGGCCGGCGTTGCGCCGGAGCGAATTGCGCCCGGCGGCCACGGATTCCGGCGCGCTGCAAGTGGCGGCGGACACGGGCGACGCGCTGGTCGCGGGCGGGATGCTGCCCGAAAATCCCGCGCCCGAGTATTACGTCAGGAATCTCGGAACGTTTTTCGGTCCCGCCGATTTTCAGACTTTCTATGACGAAAGCCCCCTGCTCGGCGCCGGATTGAAAGGAGCGGGCGCCGCGGGATGTATCGGGATTGTGGGCGATTCCGACTTTGTCGCGCGCCCCGTCGCCGCGTTCAACTCACGCTTCCGTCTGCCGGGCGCCGGGATCCGCAAGGTCATGGCCGACCGCAAGAGTCCCGGTATCAACGGCGACGAAATGGAGACATTTCTCGATCTGGAATGGGCGCATGCGGCCGCGCCCGGATCGCCGCTGCGCTACTATCTCGGCAATAACGCGATCGCCGCCGCCGGCGACGGATTGCTCGACGCGATCCGCGCGGCGGTCATCGACAACGCCTGCCCCGTGGTCAGCATCAGTTACAGCTACTGCGGCAACCCGTCGTCGTTCTACACGGCGACGCTCGATCCGATCTTCGCGCAGGCCGCCAGCCAGGGCCAGACCGTGATCGCGTCGAGCGGCGATCAGGGCGCGGCGGGCGTCGTCTATGATCCCGTCAACAATCAATGCATCGCCGCAACCTCGCCCACCGTCAGCGAGCTTGCGGCCGATCCGAATGTCACCGCCGTCGGCGGCGTCTCCTTCGATCCCGTTTACGACGGCAACGGCAACGACGTCGGCAGCGTCGCGGAACGGGTCTGGAACGATCCCGACGACGGAATCGCGGGCGGCGGGGCGAGCGGCGGCGGGCGCAGCGCCGCGTTCGCCAAACCGTCGTATCAGAGCGCCGACACGCCGGCCGACGGCGTGCGCGACGTGCCTGATCTCTCCCTGATCGCGAGTCCCTATTATCCCGGCGCTATCACGGTGATGGACGGCAGTTGCGTGTTTGCGTCCGCCGGATGCGACGGGCGCGGCGCAGTCGCGATCGTCATCGCCGGCGGCACCAGCCTCGCCGCGCCGGGATGGGCCGGAATCGCGCGGCTGATCGTGCAGGCCGCCGGCGGCCGTATTGGCCGGCTTAATCCAACGCTGTATGACCTCGCCGCGGCGGGCCAGAGCGCGGTCGGCCTGCGCGACGTCGTCAGCGGCAATAACGGATACAACGGCGTGGCCGGTTTCGACGCTGGGCCGGGCTTCGATCTCGCCACCGGATGGGGCACGGTGGACGCCGCCGTCTTCGTGCCGGCCTATGCGCGCACGCTGCCGCGTCCGCCAACGCTCAAGGTCACGCCCGCCGCGATCGCATTCAACAATGTCGCGGTCGGCAAACCGAGTCCGCCCCGCATCGTGACGATCAACAATCCCCGGACCCAGACGGGCTGGGTGATGGTCGGACAGGTGACGGCGGGCGGCGACTTTAGCGCGGCCGGAAATTGCGCCGGCGCGATGATCGGACCGGGCAAAAGCTGCAAATTCACGGTGCGCTTCACGCCGTCCGCATCCGGACCCGCCGCTCCGGTGACGCTGCAAATCGCCGACGACGCCGGCGATTCGCCGCAAACCGTCGCGCTCACCGGCAGCGGACGGGCGCCGCGATGACCGCGCCGACCCGCCGGGCGCGATGACGCCAGCGCCCGCGGTCGTGATCGTCTAGCGCCGCGGAAACCCGAGTCCCGTGCCGAATAACTCGATCGTCTGCGGACTGTTGCGGGCGTTATCGACGATTTCGAGCGCCGCCTGCCGGCGACCCGGCAATTGCGGCCGAAAACTCACCGTCACGGCGCATCGCCGACCCGCCGCGAGAATCGGTCCGCAAGCGCTGGTCGCGGCAAAATCCGGGCCGCCGCTGACCGCGATTCCCGCAATCGCGATCGGCGCCCGATCGCGATTGCGCAGCGTAAGCGTGCGCCGGCGCGCGCCCCTCCCGATCCGTGCGGCGCCGAAGTTCAGGCGGCCGGGACGATATTCGAGCGACCCGGCTGGATCCGGCGCGGGCGTCGGTGATGGCGTCGCGGTCGGCGTCGGCGTGGGCTGCCGATCGGCGGGCGCGGTGAAATGCGCGACGAAGGCGTTCCCGCCCTGACCGTCAAGGCATCCGTGACAGCGTGTTTGATAGCCGTTGGCGGTGACGGGAAAGTCGGCCGAAGCGGCGCCGCCGACAACGTACAGGCCGCCGCTGGCGGGATCGAACGCGATCGCGATGGCGGCGTCGCCCGCCGGCGAGGTTCCGTCGAAGCCGCCCGATCCGCCCAGATAGGTCGCGTAGACCAGCGATCGCGCGCGCGCCGCCGACGGCCGCACGATGGCGACGAAGGCGTTCGGCGCCGGCGGATTTTTCGCGCAGGCGACGCATTGCGACTGAGCGGCGTCGGCCGTGATCGGGAAATCGAGCGAGAGCGCGGCGCCAGCGAGGTATATATCGCCGTCCGGAGCCGCCGCGATCGCGGTCGCGGAATCGCCGCCCGCCGCCGATCCGCCGCCGCCCAGAAAACTCGCATAGCTCAACTGACGCGGGGGCGGCGCGTTCGGCGCGATCACGGCGACAAAGGCGTCGCCATGCGCGCATCCGCCGCCACATTTTTTCTGGTAGGCGTTATCGCTGACTGGAAAATCGGGCGAAAAAGTCCCGCCGGCCACGACCGGATCGCCGTCCGGAGCCAGCGCCAACGCGGCGATTCCGTCGCCGTTGACCGATCCGCCGAGATAGGTCGCATAGGCAAGCGCCGGCGCGCCGGCGTTAGTGCGCAGATGCGCGACGAAACCGGCGCCGCATCCGTTGGGAGCCGCCGCGCTCGGACAGGACGGCTCGATCGCGCCGGAAGTGGTCGGAAAATCGTCCGACCCGGTCGTTCCGGCGAGCCATACGTCGCCCGATGCGGCAACCGCGAGCGACGTTGCCGCGTCGCCGGCGCCATGCGGATTTCCGCCACCGCCGATAAAGGTCGAATAAATCAGACCGGCGCCGCCCGCCACGGACGAATCGATTACGCTCAGGAAGCCGTCGCTCCGGCCGGCGCCGCATCCGGGACACGAAGCCTCCAACGCATCCGCAGTGACCGGAAAATCGGCGTCGGCGGTATATCCGGCGAGGTAGTCGCGCCCGGCGGAATCGAGCGCCAGCGCCGTCGCGCCCGCATAGGCGGAGCGTCCGCCAATACAGCTCGCGTAGACCAGTTGCGCGGTTCCAGCGGCGGAGGGATTCAGAATCGCGAGGAACGGCTGTTCGCGACCCGCGCAGGAACGTTCGACGGCGCCCGGCGTCACCGGGAAATCGCTCGAATCGGTAACGCCCGCCAGATGCGCATAGCCGCGCGAATCCAGCGCGATCGCCGCCGCGCCGCCGCCCCATCCGTCGCTTCCGCCAAGGTAGGTCGAATAGACCAGTTGGGCCGCGCCGGGCGCGGCCGGCCGCAATTCACTGACAAAGGCGCTGGCGAAAAAATCGCTCCCGCGATTCGAGCAGTACCAGCATGAGGAATCGATCGCGCCCGGCGTGACGGGAAAATCCGGCGAGGTCGTCATCCCGGCGACAAAAACGTCCCCCGCGGCGTCGGCCGCGACGGCGGTGGCGACGTCGCGGCCGACGCCGCCGAGAAAGCTCGCGTAGTCGAGCGCCGGATCGATCACGACGCGGGCCTTGGGATCGTGCGGGCCGAGCCGAAAGCCGATCGTCACCCGACCGTCGCGCCGCGCCAGGATCGCGTAGCGGCCATCGACGCGGCTCCGCGTGGGCGCGGCCCCGGCGCGCGCGCCACTCTCGGCGTAGACCGTCGGACGCATCAGACGGAGGGCGCCCGCCGCGGTCGCGAGGACCAGATTTCCCGTCTGGTCGACGCGGGCGGCGCGCGCGCCGCTCAATTCGAGCCGGACGGAAGCGAGCCGGGCGTGCGGCGCGATCGCGAGATCGAACTCCATCCGCCCACCCACGCCGTAATAGATCAGGTCGATGCC
>JAJXYM010000292.1 GCA_021780585.1 Deltaproteobacteria bacterium | reverse complement strand
GAATGACGTGAAACTTCCGCCTGGCGCGGAAAGCTTCGATTCCGGCTTCATGCCGCCCGACGGCACGTTCTCGTACACCTTCAAGACGCCGGGCGATTACACCTATTTCTGTATCCCGCATGAAAAGGACGGGATGGTCGCCCATCTGACCGTGACCAAGTAACCCGGAGCGAACCGCGCCCGCGCAGGGGCCGGCCGGTGGATGGCCGGGGCAAGCCCGGCCATGACTGCCAAGGAGAACCGTGTTGCGCGGAAGCTAGGACGTCCGTCGAGTCGCCGAGCGGCGTGATGTCGGACGAACCGCGGCCGCGCGCGGGAGCCAGCGTCACCCTCGGGCTTGACCCGAGGGTCCATACCGGCGAGCCGCGCTCGCGGTTGAGGGTCGGAGCGAACTCGATATGGCCGCCACTGACGTCTCGATTGGACGGATCGTCGCCGCGATGGCGCTGTTCTTCGTGATTGGCGCGCCGATCGTGCTGTTCGACTGGTGGACGCTCGACCAGGTGCTGGCCGGCCATTTTCCCGTCATCCCCATGATCGTCGCGACGATCATGCTCGGCGTGTTCATCGCCGCCGCCGCCCTCCTTGGCCGCCGGATCCGCCGGGCGACTGTCAATATTTAATTTTTAATCGCTTGCATTCACGCCGACCGTCGGCGTAATTCCTTTTCAATCATCCAGACGGCGGCGCTGTCGCGGATTATTATCTTCCGCCGGAGGATAATCTCGGCCGGGGAGGTCCACGCCATATCATGGCCCAGGATCAGTCCGAACCGCTTGAATCCGTTCCGCCGCCCACCGGCACTCTGTTCATACTGACTATCTATCTCGCGGTCATCGCCGGGATGTGGGGCGCGATGCTGTGGGGACTGATCGGGAGATGACGCGATGGACCGCTACGAGCGCATCTTCTTCTGGTTCTCGGCGGCGATGCTCGGCGTGCTGCTCTGCGCGCTCGCCTACGTCACCCTCGGCATGCATATCCATTTGCCGGGACCTTCGGGCCGCATCATCCCGCGCGCCGGCCAGAATCTCGGCGCCGCGGTCCTGAGCACGCCGCCGTTCAATCATCCGGGCCTGCGCCAAACCGGCCCCGGCGAATATGAAGTCGTGATGCTGGCGCAGCAATGGTTTTTCTATCCGCGGCGAATCCAGTTGCCGGCGGGAGCGAACGTCACTTTCCGCGTCACTTCGGCCGACGTCACCCACGGCTTTTTCATCCCCGGCACGCGCGTCAACATGATGATAATCCCCGGCTACGTGTCGGTCGAAACCTATCGCTTCAGCCGCCCCGGCGATTATCGAATCATCTGTCATGAATATTGCGGACTGGACCATCATACGATGTCGGCGGAGGTGATGGTGAAATGAGGACGTCGGTCGTCTACGAACCCGAGGCGGCCTTCGCGCTTCCCGCCCTCCAGCGCCGTCTGATCAGCCTCACCATCTACCTCGGCTTCGCCGCGCTCGGGGTGGGCGTCCTCAACGGACTCGCGCAGGCCTTGAACTACGCCGACATCGACGTGTTCAAATACTACCCCGGCATGAGGACCTACTATCAGGGCCTCACCGTGCATGGAGTGTTCAACGTTATCATTCTGACGTTCGCGTTCGGCAACGGCTTCGTCTCGCTGACCACGGCGCGCGGCCTCAATCGTCCGCTCAACACCGGCCTGCTCGTGGCCGCGCTGGCCTCGCTCGCGAGCGGATCGGCGCTCGCCGCCGGCGCGATCCTGAGCGGCCGCGCGAGCGTGCTTTATACTTTTTACGCGCCGCTGCAGGCCCATTGGACGTTCTATCTCGGACTGGTCCTGATCGTCCTCAGCACCTGGATCACCTCACTGAATATCTTTCTGATGGTCCGCGCGTGGCGCCGCGAGCATCCGGGCCAGCGCATTCCCCTGCTCGCCTTCATCTCGGCGGTCACCTATATCTTCTGGGATATCGCCTCGGTTGGAGTCGCGGTCGAAGTCGTCGGACTGCTGCTGCCATGGTCGCTCGGTCTACTGCCCGCGACCGATCCCCTGCTCGATCGCACGCTGTTCTGGTTCACCGGCCATCCGATTGTCTATTTCTGGCTGCTGCCGGTGTATATCTCATGGTATGCGATGATTCCGCGCCAGGTCGGCGGCTCGCTATTCAGCGACACCGCGGTGCGGATCGTGTTTTTGATGTTCCTCAGCATAATCCCGATCGGATTGCATCATCAGTTCGTCGATCCGGGCATTTCGCCCGGACTCAAGTTCGTGGTCGCGGTGCTGACCTTTATCGTTTTCCTGCCGAGCCTGCTGACCGCGTTCTCCGTGATGTACGCGCTGGAGATCGGCAGCCGGCGCAACGGCGGCACGGGCGTGATTGGATGGTTCTTCCATCTGCCGTGGTCGGATCCTTCCGTCGCGGCGCAATTGCTCGCGATGATCGCGTTCATGCTCGGCGGCGTCACCGGCCTGATGAACGCGAGCTACACGATCAATCTGGAAATTCACAATACCGCTTTCGTGCCCGGCCATTTCCATCTCACGGTCGGCACGGCGGTCGCGCTATCCTACATGGGAATCGCCTATTGGCTGGTTCCGTATTTCGAACAGAAGGAGCTCTGGAACCGGAAGTTCGCCCTGAGTCAGGCGTGGATCTATTTTATCGGCGTGCTGATTTTCGCCCGCGGCTTGATCTCCGGCGGTCTGGCCGGGATGCCGCGGCGCACCGCGATTTCGCTGATCGACTATCCGAAACTGCCCGGATGGCGCGAGGCGGGAATCATGACCGGGGTGGGCGGCACGCTGATGTTCATCGCCGCCGCCATGTTCTTCTTCGAAATCTTCATGACCACGTTCTTCAGCCGCCGCGCCGAAATCGCGGATATACCCTTCACCGACACGATCGAACCGCCCGCCGCGGACGGTTTCCTCGTCAGCCTCGATCGCTTCCGCTACTGGATTATCGCGTCGATCGTCCTCTGCGTGATTATCTACGCGCCGGTGCTGCGGTCGCACATCCCGCCGAATCTCTATTCGGTCGGCTACAGTAACTACTGAACCCCCGGCGCCGCGACCGCGTCCGTTCGACCGTCCAAGCCGGGCCGCGCGCCGTCTCTCCCGCCAACCTCCGCGCACGGCTTGCTTTGTCCGCCGGAACGCGCGAATTATCCGTTGTTTCCCTGCGCCTGCGCGGGATTGAGGGAGCTGAGTCGTTATGATCCCGAAGTGTCTGCTGATTGCCAACCGCGGCGAAATCGCGATTCGGATAATCCGCGCCGCCGCCGAGATGGAGATTCGCACCGTCGCCGTCTTCTCCAAGGACGACGCCCGTGCGCTGCATGTGCGCAAGGCTGACGAGGCGCGTCCACTGCGCGGCGCGGGCGTCGCGCCCTATCTCGATATCGATCAGATAATCGCGATCGCCAGGGCAGCCAGCGCCGACGCGATCCATCCGGGCTACGGCTTTCTCAGCGAAAACGCCGAGTTCGCGCGCCGCGCGGCCGCGGCCGGAATCGTCTTCGTCGGCCCGCGCCCCGAAGTGCTCGATCTGTTCGGCGACAAGGTGCGCGCCCGCGCGCTCGCCGAACGCGCCGGTGTTCCCGTATTGCCCGGCACGGCGGGACCTACCAGCCTGACTGGCGCGCGCGAATTTCTCGCCGCGCTCGGCGAGGGCGGCGCGATCATGATCAAGGCGGTCGCCGGCGGCGGCGGTCGCGGGATGCGCGCCGTGCATCGCCTGGACGATCTCGACGAAGCCTACGCCCGCTGCCAGTCCGAGGCGCGCGCCGCCTTCGGCAATCCCGAAGTCTACGTCGAACGGCTGATTCCCCGCGCCCGCCATCTCGAAGTCCAGGTGCTCGGCGACGGCAGCGGCAGCGTCAGCCATCTATGGGAGCGCGAATGCACGATTCAGCGGCGCAATCAGAAAATCGTTGAAATCGCCCCCAGCCCCGGCCTCCATCCCGGCCTGCGCGACCGCCTGACGGCGGCGGCGATCCGCCTCGCCGAGGAGGTCCGTTTCGACAATCTCGGCACCTTCGAATTCCTGGTCGACGCCGATGACGGCCGCGCCGAGGCGTCCTTCGCCTTTATCGAGGCGAATCCGCGCCTGCAGGTCGAGCATACCGTGACCGAAGAGGTCACCGGCGTCGATCTGGTCAAGACCCAACTGGAGCTGGCCGGCGGCCGTTCGCTCGCCGATCTCGGTCTCCTCCAGGCCGATATTGCCAAGCCGCGCGGCTTCGCGATCCAGATGCGCGTCAATATGGAATCGATGCAGCCCGACGGCTCCGCCAAACCCGCCGGCGGCGCGCTGACCGCTTTCGAGCCGCCCTCCGGACCGGGCCTGCGGGTCGATTCGTTCGCCTACGCCGGCTATGCGACCAGCCCGCGTTTCGATTCTCTCCTGGCCAAGCTGATCGCCCATTCGCCCGCGCCGCGCTTCGCCGACGCCGTGCGCAAGGCGAGCCGCGCGCTGGCCGAATTCCGCCTCGAGGGCGTGGCGACCAATCTCGGCTTCCTGCGCGCCCTGATCGACCATCCCGAATTCGCCGCCAATCGGCTCTATACGCGCTTTATCGAGGACCATATCGCCGAGCTGGTGGCGTCCGCCAACGTCTCCCATCGCGCGCTGTTTTTCGAGACGCCCGCGCCCGCCGCGCAGACGCCGGGGACCCTGCGCGCGGGAGCCAAAATCGATTCGCGCGACCCGCTCGCCGTGCTCCATCACGGCAAATCCGCCGACGCCGCGCCCGCCGCAATGGCGCCCGACGCGGCCGCCGCGCCGTTCGCCAACGGCCATGAAATTATCGCGCCCGACGGCGCGATCGCGGTCGCCGCGCCGATCCAGGGCACGATCGTTTCGATCGACGTCGCCGAGGGCGACCTGATCCATCGCGGACGCCAGCTTCTGGTGATGGAAGCGATGAAGATGGAGCACGTGATCAAGGCTCCGGTCAGCGGCGTCGTGCGCCGGCTCGCGGTCGCCGCCGGCGACGCGGTCTTCGAGGGCGCTCCGCTCGCCTTTATCGAACCGTCCGAAGTTCAGGCCGCCGAAGTCGCCGAACAGGCGGTCGTCGATCTCGACTATATCCGGCCCGATCTGGCCGAAGTTTACGAACGCCACGAAATCGGCTTCGACGCCAACCGGCCCGACGCCGTCGCCCGACGCCGCAAGACCGGCCAGCGCACCGCGCGCGAAAATATCAACGACCTCTGCGATTCCGGCAGCTTCGTCGAATACGGACCGCTGGTGATCGCCGCCCAGCGCCGGCGCCGTTCGATCGACGACCTGATCCATCGCACGCCCGCCGACGGCATGGTGGTCGGCGTCGGTCGCGTCAACGGCGAGCTGTTCGGCGAACGCGCCGCGCAATGCATCGCGATGTCCTACGATTACACCGTGCTGGCCGGCACCCAGGGCACCCAGAACCATCGCAAGAAGGACCGGATGTTCGAGCTGGCGGCCAAGATGCGCCTGCCGATCGTGATCTTCGCCGAGGGCGGCGGCGGCCGGCCCGGCGATACCGACGGCGTCAGCCCGACCGGCCTCGATTGTCCGGCGTTCCATCTGTTCGGCCGCCTCAGCGGACTCGTCCCGCTGATCGGCATCACGTCCGGGCGATGCTTCGCCGGCAACGCGGCGCTGCTCGGATGCTGCGACGTGGTGATCGCGACGCGCGGCTCGAATATCGGGATGGGCGGTCCGGCGATGATCGAAGGCGGCGGCCTCGGCATCTTCCGGCCCGAAGAGGTCGGTCCGATGGACGTGCAGGTGCCCGACGGCGTGGTCGATATCGCCGTTGCCGACGAGGCCGAAGCGGTGAGCGTCGCGCGCCGCTATCTCTCATATTTTCAGGGCCGCGTCGAACGCTGGGAAGCCGCCGACCAGCGTCTGCTGCGCGGCCTGATCCCGGAAAACCGCCTGCGTATCTACGACGTTCGCGCGGTGATTGAAACTCTCGCCGATTCCGGCTCGGTGCTCGAAATCCGCCGCAACTTCGGCCTCGGAATGGTCACGGCGCTGGCGCGGATCGAAGGCCGCCCGGTCGGCATCGTCGCCAACAATCCCGTCCATCTGGCCGGCGCGATCGATTCGCCCGCCGCCGACAAGGCCGCCCGCTTCATGCAGCTATGCGACGCCTTCGACCTGCCGATTATCTCGCTGTGCGATACGCCCGGCATCATGGTCGGTCCCGAAGTCGAAAAAACCGCGTTGGTGCGCCACGCCGCGCGGATGTTCGTCACCGGCGCCAATCTCACCGTGCCCAATTGCACTATCATCCTGCGCAAGGGCTACGGACTCGGCGCGCAGGCGATGGCCGCCGGGAGCTTCAAGGCGCCGACCTTCACCGTCGCATGGCCGACGGGGGAATTCGGCGGGATGGGCCTCGAGGGCGCCGTCAAGCTCGGCTATCGCAACGAACTCGCGGCGGAAACCGATCCCGACAAGCGCAAAAAGCTGTTCGACGAGATGGTCGCGCGGATGTATCAGCACGGCAAGGCGGTCAATATCTCGTCCGCCTTCGAAATCGACGACGTGATCGATCCGGCCGATTCGCGCAAATGGATCATGGCGATGCTGCGCTCGGCGCCGGAGCCGCTCCCGCGCGAGGGCAAAAAACGCCCCAGCATCGACACCTGGTAGGAAAGGCCAGCCGCGACGGCGAATAGCGGCGCGGGAGCGCGGCGGCAAAATTACTTCGTTGGGTCGGGGGCGACCTCGATTTCGCCGGTCACGAACAGGAACATCGTCCACAGGCTGCGCGACCACGGCATGATCGCGATTCCGCCAAACGCCGCGATCGCGCCGGTCAGCCATAGCTGCGCCGCCACCGAATAGCTGAAATAGACCAGCGCCGCCCACGCATAGAGCGACGCCGCCAGGGCGAAAATGAAATCGATCAGCATCGGCCCGGTCCATTCGCCCTCGTTCTTCCAGAACACCGCGCCGCATCCGGAGCAGCTCTGGTTCATGTGGAAGTAGCCGCGCAGCACGTCGCCGCGTCCGCAAATCGGACATTTGCGCCGCAGCGCCCGCCAAAACAGCACACCCGCGGACGGCCGATCGGCCCCGCGCGCCTTTGGCCGTTCATGCCGATTGCCGTAGTCCTGCGCCGCCATCCCGATCATCAGGTAGACGGAAAACAGCGTCAGCACGCCGACCACGGTGATGGTGCAGAAAATGGTGATCCCGAGAGTCTGATCCGTTGTCATGGGGCTAATTTTTGCATGATATCACGACCGCGCTCCCGACCAAGCCAATCGCGACGCTTAAATTCGCCGGCTCACGGTCCGGCGGGGGTCACGCCAGATGGCGCCCGCCATCGACGCGGATACATTCGCCGGTCACGAAATCCGTCTCGATCAGGAACAGCGCCGCCTTCGCGATCTCCTCGGCTCCGCCCCAGCGTCCCAGCGGCGTCGCGCCCAGCACCTCGGCATTTTCCGCCGCGGTCAGATCGGGCGGCGCGACGATCGGCCCCGGCGCGATCGCATTGACCAGAATCTCCGGCGCAAGCTCCAGCGCCAGGCTTTCGGTCAGGCCGAGCAACGCCGCCTTCGAGCTGTAATAGGGAATATAGCCCTTGTAGAGCGGACGGCCGCTGGCCGGCAGCCAATCCGTGACGTTGATTATGCGCCCGGCTCCCGCGGTCTTCATCAACGGCGCCGCATGCGACGCGAACAGAAATGCGCCGCGCGCGTTGGCGTGGAACGTCTCGGTCCATTCCTGCGCGCTCGGATGCGGCGTATGCGCGTAGGTCGAGGCCATGTTGACGAGAATATCGAGCCGGCCCAGCCGCGACGCAACTTCCGCGACGGCGGCGCGCACCTGGCCCTCGTCGGTCGCGTCGGCCTCGATCGCGATCGCCGCGACGCCGGCGCTGCGCGCCGCCGCGACCGTCGCCTCCGCCGCGTCGCGCGATACGCGATAGGTCACCCCGATCGCGCATCCACGCCCCGCCAGCGTCTGCGCGACCGCCCGGCCAATCCGCGCGCCGCCCGTGATCAG
>JAJXYM010000089.1 GCA_021780585.1 Deltaproteobacteria bacterium | reverse complement strand
GCAGCGGCGGCTCGCCCTCGAAAACCAGAACCTGCGCGAGCAACTGCGCCACACGTTCGGCTTCGAGAATATCGTCGGCCGCAGCGCCGCGCTCCATCGCGCGCTCGAAATCGTGCGCAAGGCCGCACGTTCCGAGGCCAATATCCTGGTCCTCGGCGAATCAGGC
The DNA here is from genome assembly GCA_021780585.1 of Deltaproteobacteria bacterium. Taxonomy (GTDB): domain Bacteria; phylum Desulfobacterota; class Binatia; order Binatales; family Binataceae; genus JADMIL01. The sequence continues at coordinate 7,849 of JAJXYM010000089.1, read as the reverse complement.
ACCGGCAAGGAGCTGATCGCGCGCGCGATCCACGCCAACAGTCCGCGCGCCAATCATCCGTTCGTGCCGGTCGATTGCGCCTCGCTGCCCGAGAATCTGCTCGAATCCGAACTGTTCGGACATGAAAAAGGCGCCTTCACCGGCGCCGCCGCGGTCAAGCCCGGATTGATCGAAACCGCCGGCCACGGCACCGTCTTCCTCGACGAAATTGGCGAGATGCCGCAAGGGTTGCAGGCGAAACTGCTGCGCGCGCTGCAGGAGCGGCGCATCCGGCGCGTCGGCGGCACGCGCGAAATCGCGGTCGACGTGCGCGTGGTCTCGGCGACCAATCGCGATTTGCGCGAACTTGCGACGCGCGGCGAATTCCGCGAGGACCTCTTCTATCGCATCAACGTCGTCGATATTCCGCTGCCGCCGCTGCGCGAGCGCAAGGGCGACGTGACCCTGCTTGCCCATACCTTCCTGCGAAAATTTACCGACGGACGGCCGGGACCGCGCGCCTTCAGCGCCGAGGCGCTGACGCTGCTCGAGGCCTACGAATGGCCCGGCAACGTGCGTGAACTGCGCAACGTGGTCGAACGCGCCTGCGCCCTCACCGACGGCGAAACGATTTCGCCTGGCGACCTCCCGACGCATCTCGCCGACTCCACGGATAGTCTCGCCACGGATGGGGAGAGCCCCGCCGCGGAGACAGCCGGCGCGCCCGCGCTCGCCGCCGACGAGACCTTAGGCCTGACGCTCAAGGAGGCCAAGGAGCGCTGGATCGGACAGCTCGAGGCGAGCTACGTGGCCGAATTGCTGCGGCGCGAGGGCGGCAATGTCTCGCAAGCCGCCCGCGCCGCCGGCGTCGACCGCAAAACGCTGCATCGCCTGCTCAACAAGCATCGGATGCGCTGACGGGGTCGCTCCGCGTCAGCGCGGCCGTATGGCCCGGGCGTCAGAGGGGACCGCCGAGGCATAACGCGGCAAGCGCGGCCTCGACCGTCTGACCCAACTCCGCCATCGCGAACGGCTTGCGCAAATAGCCCGTCACGCCAGCCTCGTTCGCCGCGCTCAATGCCTCCGGCGAATGATACGCCGTCATCATGATCACCGGCGTCTCGGGCAGCCGCGTCCGCGCGTGACGGATCACTTCGATGCCATTGCCGTCGGGCAGATGTAAATCGGTGAGCACCAGATCCGGCTGATGGCTGTCGATCATTTTGAGCGCGTCCGCGCGACCGAACGCCCTCAGACAGTTGTAGCTGGCCATCCCCAGAAACCGCGCGCACGATTCGACCAGTTCGCGTTCGTCATCGACGATCAATATCTTCGGAACTATCACGTTCTCCGCGCCGATCGCTCGGCGGCCTCATCCGCGCTCCGGCGGCGCGGGAATTTTCGCGCCGCCCGCCTCCCCGTGGCCGTGCGGCGCGTCTGTATGATCGCCCGCCGCCGGCAGAGTGATCGTAAACGCCGCGCCCCGGCCCGGCTCCGATTCGACCTCGATGTTCCCCTGATGCTCCAGCACGATTCGCCGGCATAGCCACAGGCCAAGGCCGGTGCCGTTGGCCTTGGTCGTAAAGAAGACGTCGAAAATCCGTTCCCGCGCCTCGGCCGGAATCCCCGGTCCGCTATCCTCGATCCGCAGGCGCGCGAAGTCCGGCCGATCGGTCGGCGCGCTTCCCGTAATCCGCACGGCGCCGCCATTTTTCGCGATCGCGTCGCGCGCGTTGGTCAGCAGATTGATCAGCACCTGCGCGAGCGCGCTACGGTCGCCCAGCACCGGCGCGAGCCCGGCGGGAAACGCGGTCGTCACGCTGATTCCGTCGCGGCGCATCTGCTCCCGGAACAGGAGCAGCGTCTCGTCAACCAACTCGGCCAGATTCACCGGCCGTCTTTCCGGCCGCCGCTGACGCGCCGAATTCAGCAGTTCCGACGCGATTCGGCTCGCACGCCGCGCATTGCGATGGACCACTTCCAGATCCTCGCGCATCTGCGGCGACAGCTCCTTGGCTCCCGCCTGGAGCATCAATTCGACCCGCGACGATACCACCGCCAGCGGATTGTTCAGCTCGTGCGCGACGCCCGCCGCGACCGCGCCGAGCGCTGTCAGCGTCTCGCCCCGGCGCGCTTCGCGTTCGAGCTTCAGCCGTTCGGTAATATCGGAAATGAAGGCGCTGACGACCGGCTCGCCGCTGACATGGAGCTGATTCAGGCTGACTTCGATCGGAAACTCCGCGCCATCCTTGCGCCGCCCGATCAGGTCCATCCCGATCCCCATCGGCCGATTGCGCGGCTCCGCGGCATAGTTCGCGCGATGCGCCACGTGGCGTATGCGCATCCGCTCGGGAATCAGCATCTCGATCGACTGGCCGATCATTTCGCTGTCGCTATAGCCAAACATCTCGCACGCCTTGGGATTCACCGCCCGAATTTCACCAGTTTCTCTTACGCTGACGATTCCCCATTGCGCCGATTGGAAATAGGCCCTGGCCTCGACCACCGCCTCTTCCAATTCGCCTTTGAGCCGCTTCATCCGCCGGCCATATTCCGTCGTCACCAGATACAGCGTGACCGCCGTCGCCGCCACGAATCCGCTACGATTGATTACGCTCTGACGCATCGCCGCGGAGGGCAGCAGCCATTCCGAAACGGCGACCCAAGCGACTCCAATCGCCAGATAAAGCGCCGTCGCCCACCGCGCAATCGCGGCGAAATCGCTTTCCTTTTCCCTGATACGGGTCACGCGCGTCGGATTTTCCGGACAATCAGTCGCCCAAGACTATCCCGCCGCGCGCGCCGTTGCACCATTGCCGCGCTCCCGATGGCGCCGTTCACGCCGCCGCGGAGCCGCCAGGCTCGACGGCGAGGTGCGCCGATGGCGCCGGGTCGGCACGTCCGACAAGGTCATCGAATCCAGACATTTACGCACCGCTTCAGGATCAATTCCCAAGGCGTCGCACAGCGGCTCGAAAGCGAACAGCCCCGTCGCCGGCGGCGCCCAGGGCGGCCGCGGTCCAAACCAGTTCTGCACCTCGATAAAGCGGACCCGCTGATGCCGCGAACGGGATTTGCGCGTCGCCACGTAACAGCGAATCGCGTCCTCGAGCACCGCATACAGCAAACGCGTTTCGCCATTGAGGGAAACATGACGCCGGATAAGCTGATAATACTGCTCCGGCATCAGCGCTCCGCCAAAATCGTCGCCTTCCGTTTCGACCCCGTTAATCATCGACGCCCTGCTCCTCTCATCGATCTGCGCCGCTATCCGTTCCTTGACCGAACAGAATCACAAGCATCGACCATGCCGAGCCGGGATGGGGACAATCGACCCATCAACGCTTATTATTGCGCGATTAGGCGGAATTGATCAGGGAGCTTTGGACCAAAACCAGCGGAACTTTGGGGATTCTCGACCACACCTGGGTCATCGGCGCCCCAACCGATTTTCGTCGCTTTGCTGGCCACCGACACGATTGCGCCCCGCGGGTCCGCGGACCGAATTCCGCGGCGATCGCGCCGGGCCACCGGCCAGCGTCAGTCGATCAGGTAGTAATCGACCGTCGTGACCAGCCGGACCTTCTTGTCGATCGAGCCTTGATCGTCGCCGCCCGCGCTGTCGCCGGAGGCGTCGCGGCCGCTAATCTGGAAGACGCCCTGATTCGCCCGCCGGATCGGTCCGAGCCGGCTGTGGGAATCGCCCGCGAATTGTTCAGCCACGGCGCGCGCGCTGAGCGTCGCCTGCGCCAGCATCGCGGGCCGGATATCGTTCAAATGGGTGAAGAAATACTGCGGCGCCTGCGGATAGTTCTCGCCCAATGCGACGCCCGCGTTGATCAGCGCGCCCGAATCCTCGCTCGCCTTGCGCACCGCCTCCACCTTGGTCGAGCGGATCCGCACGCCGCCCTTCACGATAAAGCGCTGGTCGGCGGCGGGCCGCGCGTTCTGATACTGATTCGCCCAGGTGTCGGTCACGGTGGTGGGCTGAAGCTCGATTTCGTCCGGCGCGAAGCCATGCCCGCGCGCGAAGTCGGCGACCGTCCGTTGATTCTGTTCGAGTTTGCGGCTGGCCGAGTTCAGATCCGGACCAACCGCGCTGTAGCTGATCGTCCAAACGGCGAGGTCGGCGCGCACGCCCCGCTCGACCAGCCCCTTGACCGTGACGTAGCGCTCGCTACGCGCCCGATAGAAGCCGTCGCCAACGAAATAGCCGCCCGCGGCGGCGCCGATTCCAATCAAGGCGCCGATCGCGAGCGCCGCCCCCAGAGGGTTTTTCCCGCCGCCTTCGGCCATCCGCCGCCCGCGCCTATTCCCCGTTGGCGCCGGACTCGCGCGCGATTATCTCGTGCAGCGTGATCAGTCGCAGCACCAGGTAGGAGCGCTTGCCCCGCGGCGTATGCACCTCGATATCGTCGTCGCAAGCCTTGCCGATCAGCGCATGGCCGAGCGGCGATGACAGCGAAATCCGGTTCTGCGAACCGTCGACCTCCTCCGGCACCACGATCTCGAATTCGATTCGGACGCCCCCGTCGAGGTCTTCCAGCTCGACCTTGCTGCCCAGGCCGACGGTATCGCGCGGGATCGATTCGAGATTGATCATCGAAAGCTCGGCGACGCGCGCTTCGAGATTATTGAGCCGCGCGCGCAGGAACTCCTGACGCTGTTTGGCCATCGCCCACTCGGCGTTCTCGGAAAGATCGCCATGGGCGCGCGCGCGCTCGAGCTCCTTCGGCAGCTCGACGTTGAGCTCGCGCTTGAGCACTTCCATCTCCTTGCGCAATCGCTTGACTACCGGTAACTCAGCCATCGATCCCAGGTTCCTTGATCCGTTATCGTTCGCGTCCGTCCGCGGCGCCAATGATCCGTCTCCGCCATTCCGGCGCGCGCCGCGCGCGCCGCCGACGGTTCAGTCCGCGACAATCGAGGTCAGCGTCCGGTTCACGCCGACCACGCTCTGGATCCGCTGGACGATCAACTCGCCCAGCGCCGACACGTCCGGCGCCTCGATTATCGCGATAATGTCGTGCGGACCCGTCACCGCGTGCGCCGCCGACACTTCCGGGGCCTGCCGGAGCTTCTCCGCCACGTCCTTGGCCTTGCCCGGGGACGTGTCGATCAGGATAAACGCCCGCACCGTCATTTCGCTTCCCTCCCCTGCGCGGCCAAATCCGCGCGCCCGCCGGATTCAGCGGCTTTGGGCGGTCGGCGCGATCGGATTGCCCTGCGCGTCATAGGTATAGAATCCGCGGCCGGCCTTGCGTCCCAGATAACCCGCGTCAACGTATTTCTTCAACAACGGACACGGCCGATATTTGTCGTCGCCGAACACCCGATGCATCACTTCCATGATCGCCAGGCAGGTGTCGAGACCAATCAAGTCCGCCAGCTCCAGCGGACCCATCGGCTGATTCGTCCCGAGCTTCATCGCCGTGTCGATATCGATCACGCCGCCGACGCCTTCATACAGCGTATAGATGCCCTCGTTGATCATCGGCAGCAAAATCCGATTGACGATAAAGCCGGGAAAATCCTCCGCCGTCATTGTGTTCTTGCCCAGCCGCTCGGCCAGCGTGCGGGTCGCCTCGTAGGTCTCCTGCGAGGTCGCCAGGCCGCGGATTATCTCCACCAGCCGCATCGCGGGCACCGGGTTCATGAAATGCATCCCGATAAACCGATCCGGCCGGCTGGTCCGCGCGCCCATCCGCGTGATCGAAATCGACGAGGTGTTCGAGGCGAAAATCACATGCGGCGGACAGAACTGGTCGAGCTTCTGGAACAGCGCGATCTTGGCGTCCTCGTTTTCGACCACCGCCTCGATCACGAAATCGGTATGACGCAGCTCCTCGAGCTTCGCCGTGATCTCGATCCGGCGCAGAATCCGGTCGCGTTCGTCGGGCTTGAAACGTCCGCGCTGGATCATGCGGTCCAGATTGCGCTCGATCGCGGCGAATCCGCGCTTGACGTACTCCTCCGAAACGTCATTCAGGACGACGTTGACCCCCGCCTGCGCCGCCACCTGGGCGACTCCGCCGCCCATCTGTCCCGCGCCGATCACGCCCACCGTGCTTACGCTCATCCGTTCACTCTCCCGATCGCCTGTCGTCCCGGTCCGCCGCGCCGCCCGCGGCTTCCGCCTGCATATATGTTGACACTGGCCGCCGCCGAAGCGACAGTCAAGCAACCGCCGTCAGACCGCGTCGGGGGGCTTCGCGCCCGCGACCACGACGCCTTCGCCCGCGCCCGTTTCCATCCGCATCCGCACCCGCCTGACGTCGTCGGCGGATTGCCGCCCGGGCATGCCCAGCCCGCGCATCAGCGCGTTCGCCATCTCGGCCGTCAACCGATCGCGCATCGTGGCGCCGCCGTCCGGCGCGGCGTCGAGCACCCGTTCAACCGCAGCGCGCGTCAGACCCTCGGCGGCAAAGCGATCGACCAAGCCGCTCAATCCGACCCGGCCGCCCGCCGTTTCCAGCACGGCGACCACCCGCGCGCAGGTCGCGCAGACCCGCCGGATTATTCCCGCCCGATCACGACAGTAGCGGCAGCGCATCGCCTGGCCATCCGCTCGCCCGGCGCCGATCGAACTCCGCGCCGGAGCGCCAAAAAAAACAACGAAGCGGGAGCGTATGCTCCGCCGCCTCGCCTGGAATCGATGTTACACCCCGGGCACAAAAGCGGCAAGCCGCGCCGCCCCGCCCGGGACCAACGCGCTCACACAGAGCGCGCTTGACAAGATCAATCGGGCGGCGCTACGCTTCGAACTGAGAATCATTCTCAATCGAGTCGCCATGACCAGCACGTCCACCGCCGTCCCCTATTTTCTCTATTCGTCGGGAATTCTGTTTCGCGAAGGCCTCGAGGCGCTGCTCGTGATTCTCGCGCTGGTCGCGGGTGTCCACGAAGCCGGCCAGGAGCGCCGGGCGCGCGTCGTCTATACCGGCGGGAGCCTCGCGATCGGCGTCAGCCTCGCGCTGGCCTGGGCCGTCAATCATATTCTCGGCGACAATACCAGCGACACGCTCGAGGGCGTCTTTCAGCTCACCGCCGCCGCGACCCTGTTTTACGTCAGCTCGTGGCTGACGGCGCGCGGTCAGGCGGAGCGCTGGAAGAACTTCATCAAGGCGCAGGTCGATTCGGTCAACGGCAATGCCGGCGCTTCGATCGCGCTTGGCGTGACGGCGTTTTTGGCCGTGATGCGCGAGGGCGCGGAAACCATCGTATTCTTTCAGGCGCTGGTCTCGGGCGCCACCGAACGGATCGAGCGCCATGCGATTTTCATGGGCGTGATCGCCGGCGCGATCGCGCTGACGATCGTTTTTCTCACCGCGCGCACGATGATCCGGCGCATTCCGATCGGCGCGTTTTTCTCGGCGACCTCCGTGATGCTCTACGCGCTGGCGGTGATTTTCGCCGGCCAGGGAATCGCGAGCTTCCAGGAATCGGGCGTGCTGGGCGCGAGCTTCGTCAATCATGTGCCGACCGTCCCGATGCTCGGACTGTTCCCAACGGTCGAGACGCTGGCGGCGCAACTGCTCCTGATCGGGCTGGCGGCGGCGGCGCTGGTGGCGCCGCGGCTGCGGGCGCCGCGTAATCCGGAGCTCGCCGCCGCCGCCACACCAACCGCCGAAGCGCGCACGGCCTGAGCCTTCGCGAGAGCGCGCGCGCCGGCGTCGATTCGTCGCGCGACCAACGGCGGATACTTGCGCGCGCCCATTCGAACCGCTAGCTAGACTGTTCCCGTCGCGCCGCGCATCGGCGCGCCGCGCATCGCGCAATGACGCCGCCGGACGCCTCCGCACACGCCATCCCTCCCGCCGCGAAAGTTGGTCCCCTGCACGCGCTCCGCGGCATCATCGCAACGATTCTG
>JAJXYM010000070.1 GCA_021780585.1 Deltaproteobacteria bacterium | reverse complement strand
TGCTCGAATCTGGTGCCGATCGTCGGCGGGATGGCCGCGTTCGGCGAGGCGCTGCCGGCCAATCCGCTGGCGGCGACGCTGCGGATCGGCGCCTTCGCGCTCACCGTCGCCGCCAGCGCGAGCCTCGCCACGGCGTCCAGTTGACCTGAGTTCACGCGGTCGCGCCGAGCGCGCGCAACTCCGCGATCTCCGCGTCGCTGTAGCCCGCCGCCCGCAGCACCTGGTCCGTATGCTCCCCCAGCCGCGGCGGCATCAGCCGCTTCACGGAACGCTCGCCGTCGATACTGACTGGAATATCGACAAACTTCATTTCGGGAATGCGAAAGTCCGGCGGGACCGCCGGGAACATCCCGAGCTGATTCACATGATCGTCGGCGAATACCTGGTCGAGCGTGTTGATCGGACTGACCGGCACGCCGACCTCATGCAGCTTTTCGATCAGCTCCGCCGTGCTCCGGCGGCCGGTCTCGCCTTCCAGGATTTCGTGCAGTTCGAGCCGATTCGGCACCCGCGCGCTGTTGCTGTTGAAGCGCGGATCGTCAGGCAGATGCGATAATCCGAGCGCGCCGCAGAACTTCGCGAACAGCCGATCGTTGCCCGCCGCCACCAGCGCATAGCCGTCCGCGGTCCGAAACGCCTCGTACGGCGCCGCCGCCGGCGAGGTCGAACCGGCGGGACCCTGCACCTGGCCGGTCGCCATGTAACTGGTCATCATCAGCGCGGTCCAGGTCACGCCCGTCTCGAGCAGACTCGTGCGCACGCGCGCACCCTTGCCGGTCTTGCCGCGCTCGATTATCGCGCCGAGGATTCCGCTGAACAGCCAGATGCCCGAACCCATATCGATAATCGGCACGACCACCCGGGCCGGCGGCGTGCCCGGATGGCCGTTCATGCTGACGATGCCGGAATAGGCCTGACCCAGCGGATCGTAGCCCGGCAGATTGCTGAGCGGCCCGAAATCGCCAAAACCACTGATCGAGCCGTAGATCAGCCGCGGATTCTCCCGCGCCAGATCGTCGTAGCCAAGCCCGCGCGACTCGCAACTGCCGGGCTTCATCGAATGCACGAAGATATCGGCGTCGCGCGCGAGCCGGCGGACGATCTCGCGGCCGCGCGGATGGTCGAGGTCGGCGCAGACCGACTTCTTGTTGCGGTTGAAGGCGAGCAACACCGCCGATTCGCCCCGCCATAGCGGCGCGAACCGCCGTCCGTCGTCGCCCTGCCCCGGCCGCTCGACCTTGATTACCGTCGCGCCGAAATCGCCCAGCAATTGCGTGCAATACGGCCCGGCGACGTTTTGCGTCAGATCGATTACGGTGAGCCCGTCCAATATCGCCGGCATCGCGCTTACGCCCTTTGCGTCCGCATCCCGCCGCGCGGCCTAGTTGAATTTCGCCCGCGGCACGGCGAGGCCCGGAATCTCCGAGCGCGTCTTCCAGATCGTGCCCTTCTTCGTTTTGTCCTCGGTATTGTCCGCCGTGACGATATACAGATCGCCCAGGTCCTTGCCGCCGAAGGTGACGCTGGTCACGAACTTGGCCGGAACCTTGAGCCGGAAATCGATCGCGCCGTTGGGCTTGAAGCGCACCACCTCGCCCGACTTCACCGTCGCGACGAACACGCCGCCCTCCGCGTCGACCGCGAGACCGTCCGGCCACCCTTCGGGAACCCTGGCGAAAACGCGCCGGTCCGCGACCGTGCGATCGGCCTTCACGTCATAGACCCATACCGCCTGCGTGGTCGAATCCGCATGGTAGAGCAGCTTGCGGTCGGGACTGAAGCCGAGGCCGTTGGTGACTTCGATTCCTTCCCACAGCTTGGTCACCTTGCCGTCGGGATCGACGCGGAACAGATTCCCCGGAATCGGCTTGGCGTCGGAAAGCGCGTCGAATTCGAGCGAGCCGACGTAGACGCTGCCGTGATCGTCGGGCTGCAGATCATTGAGGCCCTTGAGCGGCTTCCCTTCCCATTCGGTGAAGAGGTCGCGGCTCTGGCGCGTCGTTTCATTCCAGTAAATCAGCCCGCGCCCGGAGCATACGAGGCCGCCGCCCTGATTGAACGCGATCCCGCCGACGCCCTTGCGATTCGGGATCAGCGTTTCGATCTTGCCGTCGGGAGAACGCCGGAAAACGCCGCCGTTGGGAACGTCGCTGAAGACGAGCCGGTTCTGATCGTCGACGCGCGGTCCTTCGAGCAGACCGTAACCGCTGGCCAGAAGTTCCATTGTCGCCGCCATCGTGGAAACCCTCCGTTCGCGGATGTACCACGATCGGCGCGCGATCGAAAACCGCGCGGCGTCTAATCGGCCGCGCCCCCTTCGGGCGTCGGCAGCAGCGGCGGCGTGCGGCTCGCGTCGGCGCGCCTGAGGCCGCGATGGCACAGATAGATCAGCACCGGCTGCAACACGCGCGTCACCAGCATGATCGTGAGCGCGCCGCCGATCACGACGATCGCCAGCGGACGCTGCGTCTGCGCGCCGATCCGCGTCGAAAGCGCGGCCGGCAACAGCCCCAGCGCGTCCACCAGGTCGGTCATCATCGTCGCCCGCAGCCGCCGGTCCGAACCCATCACGATCGCTTCGACGAAGGGATGGCCGGCGTCCCACAGCTCGCGGATATAGAAGCTCAGCAGGATTCCATCCATCGTCGCGATTCCGAAGATCGAGATGAAACCGACGGCGGCGGAAACGCTGAACGGCGTGCCGGTCAGGAACAAGCCGAGAATCCCGCCCGCGCACGCCACCGGAATCTGCGCCATGATCACGAAGGTGTCGATCAGCGAGGTGGTCGCGGCGAACAGCACGCCCGCAATCAGGATCAGCGCGAACGGCACCACCACCATCAGGCGACGGTCCGCGCGCCGCAACTCGCCGTACTGGCCGGCCCATTCCAGATGCACGCCCTCGGGCAACGTCACGTCCCGCGCCACTTCCGCCCGCGCCGCCACCACCGCGCTCTGCAGGTCGCGTCCGCGCACCGCGAAGCGCACCGGCACGTAACGCTCGAGCCCTTCGCGATAAATGAAGGACGCGCCCTCGGCGGTGCGGATTTGCGCCACCTGCGCGAGCGGAATATCGCCGCCCGCCGGCAGCGGCACGCGGATATTGCGAATCGCGTCGAGACTCGTGCGATATTGCCGCTTCCAGCGCACCACCAGGTCGAAGCGGCGATCGCCCTCGAGCACCTGCGTGGCGGCCTGGCCGCCGATCGCCGCCTGCACCACCGCGTTGACGTCGCCGACGTTAAGTCCGTAACGGGCGCATCGCGCGCGGTCCGGCGTGATCAGCAGATTCGGCTGGCCGAGCGACCGATAGACCGCCAAATCGACCATCCCCGGCACCCGCCCGAGCACTTCCACCAGCTCGTTGGCGATCCGCTCGTCAACCGCCAGATCGGGACCGAAGACCTTGACCGAATTCGATCCTTTGACGCCGGAGAGCGCCTCGTCGATGTTGTCTTCGATATTCTGCGAATAGCCGAAACTCACGCCGGGAAACTCGCGCGTCAGCTTCGCGTTGATCGCGCCGACCAGTTGGGTCTTGGTGATTCCGCCGGGCCATTCGCGCCGCGGCTTGAGCGCGACCGAGAATTCGCAATTGAAAAAGCCGGTGGTCTCCGTGCCGTCGTCCGGCCGCCCGAGCTGCGAGACCACCTGCGTGACCTCCGGAAACGACATGAACACGTAGCGCATCCGGTTGACCAGCGCGGCGCCGTGGTCGAGCGAAATCGTCAGCGGCATCGTCGCCCGCGCCCAGATATTGCCCTCTTCCAGCGTGGGCAGAAATTCGCCGCCCAGCCGACCATAAAGCGAAAACACGAACGCGGCGAGCACGACGATAACCGTCAGCGTCAGCCGCGGCCAGCGCAGGATCCGCACGAACACGCCATGATAAAAATTGCTGATCGCGCCCCAGATCCGATCGCGCCGGGGCCGCAGTCCGCGCGCCAGCGCGAGCGAACTCAGCGCCGGCGTCAGCGTCACCGCCAGCAGAATCGCGACGGCGAGCGCGTAGGCGTAGGTATGCGACATCGGCGAGAAGATCGCGCCCTCCACCCCGCGCATCGTGAACAGCGGCAGGAAGGCGATTACGAAAATCACCGTGGAAAAGAAGATCGGGCCGCCCACTTCCCGCGCCGCGGCGAGGATCCGCGGCCGCGCCGGCCGTCCCCGGCCCGCCGGACCCGACAGCTCGCGATGGATATTCTCGCTGACGATCACGGTCGAATCGATAATGATGCCGAAGTCGATCGCGCCGAGCGAAATCAGATTGGCCGGCGTCTTGCCCAGCCACATCAGCAGGAACGCGCCGCACAGCGCCAGCGGGATATTCACCGCCGCGATCAGCGCGCTGGAAAAATCCCCCAGGAAGAAAATCAGCACCAGGAACACCAGCGCGATTCCCACCGTCAGGTTCTCGAACACGGTATGCAGCGTCGTATCGACCAGCTCGGTGCGATCGTAGTATGGAGCCACCCGGTAGCCGTGCGGCAGAATCCCCGAGCCGTTGAGCCACGCGACCTTCTTTTCGACCCCGGCGAGCGTCCGCAGCGTGTTCCCGTACTTGCGCATCAGCACGATGCCAGTGACGACCTCGTTGCGCCGATCCATCCCGACGATTCCGAGCCGCGGCGCGTAGCCGACCTTCACATCGGCGACGTTGTCGACCGTGATCGGCGCGCCCTGGCTCGCCGCGAGGACGATCTTGCGGATGTCGTCGAGCGAACGGATAAAGCCGATCCCGCGCACGTCGAAGGTCTGCTCGCCGATCGTCAGGTAGTTGCCGCCGGCGTTGGTGTTGGCGTTGGCGATCGCGCCGATCAAATTCGCCAGCGGAATCCGGTAATAGTCAATCCGCGCCGGATCGACCTCGACATGGTATTGTTTGGTCAGTCCGCCGAAGCCCGAAACGTCGATTACGCCGGGCACGGTCTTGAGCTGTTTCTCCAGCACCCAGTCCTCGATCTCCTTCTCGCGCAGCAGGTCGTGGTCGGGACTTTCGACCGAGTACCGGTAGATTTCGCCAATCGGGTTTTCCGGCGAAATTCCCGGCGTAATTCCCTGCGGCAGCGTGACGAAGGCGAGCCGGTTGATCGTCCGCACGCGGTCGAAATTGTAGTCGCTGTCCCAGTCGAAATAGCAGCGCACGTCCGACAGCCCGTAGAGCGATATCGAGCGCATCGCCGTCAGCCCCAGCATCCCGGAAAGGCCGAACTCCAGCGGGACGGTGACCAGTTGTTCGACCTCCTCGGCGCTGAGCCCGTTGGGCAGCGTCAGCACCTCGACCATCGGCTGCACCGGATCGGGATAGGCTTCGATATCAAGATTGACGAAGGCGAAGACCCCGACCACGAACAGCACGATCGCGGCGCCGATCACCACGACCCGCTGGTTGAGCGCCACGCGCATCAATGAATCGATCATCGGCGTCGCTCCGCGCGCTCAGGAATTCTCGCCGTTGGCCTGATGCCACAGCGAGTTCATCTGGATTGATTCCGCCGTCACCACCCGCTCGCCCGCGTTGAGACCGCTCAGCACGCGGGCGAAGCCCTGCTCACTCCACGACGCGATTTCGACCTTGCGCCGCGCGAACCGTCCGCCGCCCAGCGCGACGTAGACGTAGTAGGCGTTGGTGTCGAAGACCAGCGCCTCGATCGGCGCGACCAGCGCCTGGCCCGGCGCGGTCGCAATCGCGACGCGGGCGAGCATTTGCGGCTTGAGCCGCGCGCCCGGATTATTCACCTGGCAGCGGATCCGCAGCGTATGCGTGTCCGGATCGATATTGGGACTGATCCGCGCGATGACCCCGCTGAAGACCTGGTCCGGATAGGCGGTCGTCACCGCCCGCAGCGTTTGCCCCGGATGGATCCGCGCGAGGTCGGTCTCGTAGATATTGGCGACGATCCACACCTGATCGAGCGTGCCGAGCGAATAGAGCGCGTCGCCGGGATTCACCGCCGCGCCGCGCACGGCCTTGTTGTCGAGCACCGTGCCGCTAATCGGCGCGCGCATCCATACGGTCGGGCCGGGCGCGCGGATCGCCGCGATGTCGGCGTCGCTCATGCCGAGCAGTTCGAGCTTGCGCCGCGCCGCCTCGACCATCGATTCCGCCAGATCGGCCCCGCCAGCGCCGCCCGCCAGACCGTTCGAGCGGCTGATTCGCGCGGTGTCGCCGGCCTGCAGATATTCGGCCTCGGCGGTCATGAAATCGGGGCTGTAGAGCGCGACGATCGGCTCGCCGCGCCGCACCACGTCCCATTGCGAGACGCGCGTCGCCTCGATTCGTCCGGCGACTCGCGAAACGATCGTGGCCACGCGCCGATCGTCGAAGGCGACCTGGCCATTGGCCTCGAGCGTCCCGGACAATTCGACCGCGCGCACCGCGGCAAGCCCCATCCCCGGCAGGGCGCCGCCGCCGAGCTCCAGCACCGGCGCGCCGCCGGCCTGCGCGACCATCCGCGGCCGTGATTCCGGCGTCCCGGTCGACGCGCGGCTCAGGCGTGGTCCCCCGCATCCGCCGAGCGCGGCGAGCGCGGCCGCGATCAGCGCCGCGATCGCCCGGGCGCGCCGGCCCTGGAAAAGAGGCGTCTTGCGCATCAGATTCATGGGCGTCATCGGGAAAGCGGCTCGCCGATCGCCTGTTCGAGCGCGACTTCGGCGGCGAGGAACTGGTTGAGCGATTGGAGGTAGGCGACGCGCGCTCCATAGGCGCGCTGCAGCGCGGCGGCCAGCGTCACGAAATCGATTTTGCCGACCTGATACGCGACCAGCGCGACGCGGAAATTCTGCCGCGCGAGGGGGGTCAGCGTGTCGCGTTCGACCGCCGCCGTGCGATAGCTGATTTGCGCGGTGCGGTAGAGCGTCGTGACCGACGCGGCGGTCTGGCCGCGTACCGCGAGCGTGTTGTCGCGCGCCGCTTCGAGATCGTAGTTCGCGCGCGTCACGTCCTCGCGCTGCTTGATCCAGAAGAAGATTGGCACGTTGACCGAAACGAAAATCGAATGATCCTGCAGCGCGGTCGCGGTGGGCGCGGCCGACGCCACCTGGAAATGGTCGAATTCGTAGCCGATCGTATAATTCGGCAGATATTCCATTTTGGCCAGCGTCAGCGCGGTCGCGTTGTTTTTTTCCGCCAGCGCGGTTTCGAGAATTTCCTGGCGCACGCGCGTCGCCCGATCGATCAAGCGATCGACCGGCGTCTCCAGCGGCGCGGGCTGGATCTTCTCGTCGAGATTGAGCGGCGCGTCCGGCTCCCGATAGAGCAACTGGTTCAGGCTGGTGCGGTCATTGGCGCGCGCGATCCGCAACTGCTCCTGCGCCAGCCGTTGATTCGTCAGATCGAATTCAGCGCTGATAAAATCGGTTTGCGTGACCTGATTCGCCGAATAGGCCACCTGCGTGACTTTCATCACCTGCGCGAGACTCGCCACCAGCTCCTGGCCGACCTGCCAGAGGGCGTCGTCGAGCAGCGTCTGGTAGTAGGCCGCTTCGACCTGGGCGCGCAGGTCCCGCACCGTCGCCATATAGCCCAGGCGCGCGATTTCCGCGTTGCGCCGGGCCTGATCGGCCTGCAAAATCGCCTCGCCGGGAAACTGGAACGATTCCGACGCGGCGTAGCTATGCTCGGTGGCGCCGGCAAAGGGATTTTTCGGACTGTCGACATTAAGATAGGTGAAAATCGGATCGGCGGGGGCGTAGTTTTGCTTGATCGAATGAATCGCCGCCATCCATTGCGCGCGCATCGATTTTACCTGGGGATTCATCTCAACCGCGATTTCGACCAGTTGCGCCGCGCCCAGCGCCTGATCGGCCCGCACCGGTTCGCACGGGGCCGCGACAACCGTTGTCGCGATCGCGAACATCAGCAGCAGCGTCGCTTTCATCTTGCCACTCCGCCTCCTCCGCTTGCCCATCGCTCCCGGCCGCGCGCTCCGGAGGCGTAACGCGGCGGCGCTATCCGCGCATGGACCGCGCCGGCGTTAACCAACAATTAAAGCCTTACGCGGACACCTGCGGAAGTG
>JAJXYM010000248.1 GCA_021780585.1 Deltaproteobacteria bacterium | reverse complement strand
TTCGTCATTCCACGGCAGCACGACGCCGTCGCCGCGATGCGCGATCTCCCAGCATCCGTGCAGCGCCAGACCGCATTCGATCCGTTCCTCGCCGACGATCGTGGCGAGCGTCGCCAGACAATCGGTCGCGCCTTCGACGACGCCGGCCGCTGTGCCTTCGAGCGCGAGTCCGCCGGTGCGGCCGCTGGCGCCGTCGCCGAACGAACCGGCTTCGAGCAGAATCGTGCGCCGCCCGCGCCGCGCCAGATGATAGGCGGCGGACGCGCCGGTGAACCCGCCGCCGACCACGGCGACTTCCGGCCACACCGAGGATTTCAGTTGACGCGCGGCGGCGTTCTCACGCCGCCACGGCGGCATTCCCCACAATTGGTCCCTAGCGGCCACGCCCGTTGCTCCGGGGCCGGCGCCTCATCGGAACGGCGGCGCGTCGATACGCGCCGCCCAATCGCCGAGCGCGTCGCGCGTCGTTCGAAACGCCAGGTCGTTCCACGGAATCTCCCGCGGCGCGAAAAATCCGACCTCCAGCGCTTCGGGCGACGCCGCCGGCGCGGCGCCGCGATCCGCCGTCGCCATATAGACTATCACCATCGCCTCGGGACGCGCCGGATCGGCATAGACGCCATGCAGCCGCTCGATCGCGACGTCGAGGCCGACCTCTTCGGCGGTTTCGCGAATCGCCGCCGCCGCGGGCAACTCGCCAAGATCGATATAGCCGCCGGGAAACGTCCATTTGCCGATTTGCGGCGGATTGCCGCGCTTGAGCAGGAGCACCCGCCGCTCCACGATCACCAGACATCCGGCGACCGCCTTCGGTCCGGTGAATTCGACGAAGCCGCAGCGTTCGCAGACCTTGAGCCGCTTGCGATCGGGCAGCACGGTGCGGATTCGCAGGGCGCCGGCGCACAGCGCGCAGAAGCGGCTGTCCGCCGGATAGCGCCGCTGCAGATGATGGTTCGGTTCGATCGGATCGTCGTGGTCCATCGCGCCGTTCGCCTCAATAGGTCAGACGCCGAATCAGCGCCTCGCCCATCAAGAGTAGCATCGCGGCGACGATCAGCCACGGACTTAGCGGCGCGCTTTGTTCGAAGCCGGGGCGCGCGACCGCGAGTTCGCCGGGGGCGGGGTTGAGCCGTCCGCCGGTCGCCGACGCGAGATGCTCGAGCAGGCCGTAATTCGGCGCCGGCCGCGGCAGTTCCGCGTCGATCGCGGCGCTGACGGTGTAGGCCAGCGGCGGATAGACGACGTTCGCGCCGCGCGGCGGCCGCAACTGGATGAAGTAATTGCCGGGCGCAGCCGCCTCGATACTGCCGGCCAGTTCCCCCGGACCGTCGGGCGCCAGCATCGCGTCGAAATGCGCGCCGTTGGGCGCGGTGACGACCGCGTTGAGCGCGCGATCGGCCGTGCCCGCGGTGACGCTGTAATCGGTCAGCCGGATTTCGATCCGCCCCGCGCGATAACCCAGCGCGACGCCGATATCCGCCCGCCCGGTCGCGCCCGGCGCGAGCCATCCGATCAGCTTGTCCCACAGGGGCGCGAAGACGCCGTTTTCGATCCAGCGCGCCGACCAGCGCCCGCTCGCGTCGGTGGTCATCGCCAGCGCCTTGCCGGCGCCGTACTTCCAGCTCGCGACGATCGGCGCGCGCGCGCCGCCGCTGTTGACGAATACGCTCAGCGCGGCGCCCGGCTTGAGCTCGGTCGCGACGAACCCCTTGAGCGGCGGCAGTTGCCGTCCCGCCAGATTCTTCAGGATCGGATCGGGCGAGGTCGTATAGGGCACGAAGTCCTTTTCGACCATGGTCGTGTCGCCGCCGCTCTGGCGCACGTCGGCAAGGAACAACTGCGGCAGGTTTTGCGGACTGTCGGTCTGATAGAAGCCGCCGCCGCCGTAGCGGCTGATCGCCTGCAGCAGCGCGAGGTTCGCCTCGCGGCCGATCGCGATCGTCGAAATCGTCACGCCGCCGTCGCGATGCATGCTCGAGACCAGGTCGTAGTACATCGACGCGGTGCCGCCGGTTTCGCCGTCGGTCAGGATCACGACGTGCTTGATCGCCGCGCGGCTGCCGGCCAGCATCCGCCCCGCCTCCTGCAGCGCCGGCGCTAGATAGGTCGTGCCGCGCGCCTTGAGCCGGCCGATCAGCTCGCTGAAATAGGGCCGGCTCTGGCTCAGCGGCTCCAGCGGAATCACCACGAACGGTTGCGAATCGAAGCCGATCACGCTCATGAAGTCGCTGTCCTTGAGCGTTTTGGTGACGGTCAGCGCGGCGGCCTTGGCGTACTCCAGCTTCTGATCGCGCCCCATCGAACCCGACTTGTCGATAATCAGCACCAATGCGCGGGTGCGCTCGCGATGCGCCGGGGGACGCATCACCACCGGCATCACCCGCGCGATCGGACTGTCCTGCCATCCGCCGAGGCCGAAGCTCCGGTCGCCCCCGACCATCGCCAGCGCGCCGCCCGCGCCAACGTACTGCGCCAGGGCGTTCTGCGCCGCCGGCGCGATCCGCGTCCGGGCGAGATTATCGAGGATCACGGCGTCGTAGCCTTGCGGGCCGCCGTTCCATTGGCCGCCGACGACCTGCACCGCCGGCTCCATTCCGAGCCGCCGCACCACCTGCTCGAGATAGCCGGCGTCGCGCGAGGAATCGGCCAGGATCAGCACCTTGCGCTGGGATCCAACTCCAACCCATCCGCGCAGCGAATCGTCCTCGGGATAGCTGTCCTCGGCAGGATTCGCCGGCGTGAACACGGCGCGATACGCGACCAGGCCGCTCGCCTCCGTGCGCACCGGAAAATCGATCCGCGTATGGCCGGGCGGGAGCGTCACCGCGCGCTGATCGATCTGTTCGCCGTTGCGATAGATCGCGACCGCGCCGGCCGCCGGGGTCGCGTTCAGATTGAGCAGCGTTACGCCCAGCGCAAACGGCTCCGCTTTCGCCAGCGCGGGCGGCAGCAGCATCTCGGTCATCGCGACGTTGGGCACCGCGCGCGCGCCCGGCGGCGTGAAGATTTCCAGCGCGATTCCGGCGGCGCGCACCGCGTTGAGCGCGTCGTCGCTGTCGCCGTGGTTCTGCCAGCCGTCCGTGATCAGCGCCACCGGACCGCCGCGCGCGTCCGGGTCGGCCGCGATCCGTTCGAGCGCCGCCTGCAGATTGGTCGCGCCGGGCGCGCACGCGGCGCATCCCGAGGTTCCCGCGAGCATCGTTGCCGCATCGCCGAGCGTGGTCGCGAACGGCGCGCCGGCGAAGATCAGGGCGGGATCTCCGCCGCGCATCTTCAATTGATCGCGCAGCAGGCTGACGGTCCAGGCGCGCATCTCCGGCGTGATACTGGCGGAAGCGTCGATCAGCGCCGGCCGCGCCGCCCCCTCACGGCGCATCACGCTTTGCGGATCGGCCAGCGCGATCGCGAACAGCGCGAGCACGAGCGCGCGCATCACCGGCGCAACCATCCGCAGCGGCGTGCGCGCCCGAATCAGCCACCATCCGAGCAGCACGCCGACCGCGGCGAGCAGATACAACGCCTCGGGACGGCCGATCGTCAGGCCGCGCAACGGCAGATGCAGCGCGTGGGCGAAAGCGGCCGCGTCCATGGCTACGCCGCGACCGGCCGGCGCCGGCGGTAGACAAACAGCGACTCGAACACGATCAGGCCGAGGATCGCCGCCAGCAGCCAGGGCGCGAGCGGCTGGCGCATCGTGGCGCCGGCGGCGGGCGTGGCCTGCGCGCCAGGCGCGATCGCGATCGGCGGCACGTTTTGCAGATCGGAAACCCCGAGATCGGTCAGATTCACCGCCCTGAGCGTCGGCGCGCCCGCGGCGCCCGCCAATTGATAGACGCCCTGCGTCGCGGCCGTGAACAGCGCGCCCGCCGAGACCGGGACGCGCTCGCCCGAGGGCCGGATTATGGCGTTCACGCCGGCCGGCACGAGCCACGCCTCGCCCGTGCGATAGCCGCCGGTATGGGCGCCGAAGCCGGCCAGGTAGCCCATCAGGTTGAGCGTCAGAATCGACATCGGCAGATTCCCGCGCCCCAGATACGGGAACGGATTGAAGCCGGCCGCGACATAGCGGCGCCCGCCGCGCACGCCGCTGAGCAGAAGTCCGCCGCCCGCGCCGCTCACCACCGCGTCCATCCACGGATGGCCGCCGAAGTATTCGCCCGAACGCATATTGAGCAGGCGGAAGTTGACTCCGTCGGTCAGCGGATCGATCGCCGGCCAATTCGCGATCGCGACCCGCGCCGCCGCCGTCGCGCGCAGGCGGAAGACCGGATCGTCCGGCGGCGGCATCACCAGCAGCGCATTGACGCCCGGCAATTCCTTGGGCGCGGCGTATTCGAAGATCGCCAGGTCGCAGGCGGCGAGATCGCGCGGCGTGTATTGGTCCGGGGTGCGCGTGACCAGCGTGATTCCGGGAATCGCGCCGAGACTCGCGCCGTCGGCCGGGGTCGGACTGACGAACAGAATCGCGACCGATTTCACCGACGAACCGGTGGCGTAGGCCGTGTTGTCGAGCATGAACCCGTCGCCGGGAGTCAGCACGGCGCGATAGACCGCCGCCGGCGGCAGGCGCGGAAAATCGAGCGTGGCGACCGCGCCCGCCGCGGTCTCGGCCTCCGCCGCGCCGACCGGCTTGCCGTCGCCTTCGAGCGTGACCTTGAGCGTCGCCGGAGCCGGACTGAAGTTCGCCACGGTAATGGTGGCGTGCAAAGCGGCGGCCCCGAAAGTCTCGCGGCTCAGGATAAAGCGGCCGATCGCGTAGTTGCCGATCGGATCGCCCACGCCGATCGGGGTGAAGCGCGCCGGCACGGGGGCGGCGATTGGCCGGTAGCTGGCGAAGAGGATCCGGCCGAGATGCGGGTCGGAGTTGAGCTGGCCGAGCAGCGTCGCCAGCGCCGCCGGATCGTCGGGCGCGTCGACCGTCCGCGCGTGCGCGATCGCCTCGCGCGCGGCCCCGGCGCCATCGAGCGTTCCGCCCATCTGACGCGGTTGCGGGGCGGTCAGATAGACCGTCACCGCGCCCGCGCTGTCGGCGCGATCGAGCGCGGCGTCGAGCGCCGCGACCGCGGTTTCGAAGCGCGACTTGCCGGCCGGCGTCGCCGCCTGCATCGCGGCGGAATTGTCCAGCACGATCGCGATCGGCGCGCCGCGGCGCAGCAGATACGGACCGGCCATCGCCAGCACCGCGAGACCGAGCGCGGCCAGTTCCAGAAAGAAGGTCCAGGTGAAGCGCGGCCGTCCGCCGAACCGCTGCCCGCGCATCACGTGCAGCGCGCGCAACGCCAGCACGCTCGAGACCGTCGCCTGGCGCGGCCGTTCGCGCGCCAGATAGGCGGCGATCAGCGCCGGCACGGCGGCGAGAAACCACAGCGCGCCGGGATTGAGCAGTCCGAACGAGTTGAACAGGCCCATCGCGTCCGTCAATGCGCGAGTCCGAATTCGGACGCCGCGCGGAGGAAAAAATCCTGAAAATTCTTGTCGGTGGTGTAGAGCGCGTAATGCAGTCCGTTGCGGAAACAGAAGACCCGGATTTCGCGCGCCAGCCTGAGCAGCGACTCGCGATAGCGCGCGCGCTCCCGCGGCCCCATCGAGAGCCGCACCCGCTCGCCGCTCTCCGCGTCGACCGCCTCGACGTCGCCGCTGAGGCCCTGGCCGTCGAGCTCGCCGGCGCCGAGCACCTGCACCGCCGTCACGTCCATATTGGCGGCGTTGAACAGGCCCAGCGCGCGCTCCGCCGCGTTCGGCATCATCAGGAAGTCCGAAATCAGGAACACCTTGCCGGCGCGACGGATCGAAATCAGCTCGCGCGCGAGCGCCGCGGCGAGGTCAAGCTCGCCGCCCGGATGGATTCCGCCGAGGGTGCGGCCGAGTTCGACAATCCGATGGCGTCCGTAGACGAAGGCCGGCGGCGGCGGCGCGCCGCGTCCGCCCAACACCCGAATCATCACCCGATCGCCGGCGGCCAGGGCGACGTAGGCGAGCGCCAGCGCCATCGCGATCGCCGAGGAAAATTTCCGATCGCGTTCGGGAAAGCCCATCGACGCGCTCGCGTCGATAAAGATATAGGTGAGCAGGTCCTCTTCTTCCTTGAACAGCTTGATATAGAGCTTGTCGGTGCGGCCGTACAGGCCCCAATCGATATAGCGGAAGTCGTCGCCCTCCGAATAATGGCGGAAATCGCTGAATTCGAGCGAGGAGCCGCGCCGGGGCGAGAGATGCGAACCCTTGCCGACGCCGGCGTATTCGCGCCGCGTCTTGATCCGCAACTGCTCGAGCCGCGCGATAAACTCGGAGGTGAATTCTTCCGGCAGTCCCAGCATCGCTAGCGCGGCCGTTTCAGCCGCTTGACCGCCTGCTCGAGAATCGCGTCCGCGGTGACGTTTTCCGCCTCGGCCTGAAAGTTGCGCAGCAAACGATGGCGCAGGGCCGGAACGATCGCGTCGTCGACGTCCTCGTAGCTCACGCTGACCCGGCCGGCGAGCAGCGCGTTGACCTTGGCGCACAGGATCAGCGCCTGCGCGCCGCGCGGACTCGGACCGAAGCGCAGATATTGCGAGACTTCCGGAATCGCCGCCGGTCCGGACGGCGTGCAGGCGCCGATAATCGCGATGATATAGCCCTCGATCGGTTCGCTCACCATCACCTCGCGCACGAGGGCCTTGAGCTCCTCGATTTTGTGCGGGGCCGCGGCCGGAGCGAAAATCGGCTGCACCTGATGGGCCGTCGCGCCGGTCGTGCGCTTGAGGATTTCGCGCAGCTCCTCGGGCTTCGGCGCGCCCATCACGACCTTGAACACAAACCGATCCATCTGCGCCTCGGGCAGCGGATAGGTGCCTTCGAGCTCGATCGGATTCTGCGTCGCCAGCACAAAGAACGGCGGATCCAGACGATAGGTTTCGCCGAACACCGTCACCTGCCGCTCCTCCATCGCCTCGAGCACGGCGGATTGGGTCTTGGGCGTGGCGCGGTTGATTTCGTCGCCCAGCACGATATGCGCGAAAATCGGCCCGGCCTTGAAACTGAACTCGCGATGGCCATCGACTTCGGTCAGCACCTGCGTGCCGACAATATCCGACGGCATCAGGTCGGGCGTAAACTGAATCCGCTTGAAGCTCAGGCCGAGCGTCTCCGCCGCGGCTTTGACCATCAGCGTCTTGCCCAGTCCGGGCACGCCTTCGATCAGGATATGGCCGCCGGCGAACAGCGCCGTGAGCACCTTGCGCACGACCTCGCGATGGCCAACGATGACTTGACCGACTTCGGCTTCGGCGCGGGCGAAGATCTTGCGGAATTCCGCCACGCGTTCGTTGGGTGAAATTTGCGGAGCCGCTCCCATTGATTCTCCTTTATCAGCGGATCAGATCGCGATAACGCGGCGGCACCAGTTGCCGCTCGTCGGGCGTGTCGGCCGTCCGATCGGCCTTGAGCGGCGCGTTGCTGTACGGCGTCGCGGCGACCGGCCGCTCGGCGTCGGCGACCAGCCGTCCGCCGGCGCTTTTACCGGCGACCGTCGCCGGCAGCCGGAACGTGACATAGCGCGCGTCGCGAATGATCAGCGGCGGACCCTCGCCCGCCTTGTAAAACCGCTCGAAATTCCCGGCCTTGGGAATTTCGCCCAGATGCGTGTCGCCCATCGTGCCGGCGTCGTTCTTTTGTCCGCTCGGCGTTCCGCCCGCCGGCATCGGCGCGTTGCTCTTGCCGATTTCGCCGGGTTTGGGCACGGAGGCGTTGGCGATCTGGTTGGGCTTGCTTTCCGGACCGGCGGCGTTGGGATTCTCGCCCGCTTTGGGCGCGACCCCCGATCCGGTATCGCTGAGCGACGATCCGCCCTGCTTCGATTGCGGTCCCTGGCCGGTCTGGATTTGCGCCTCGGCCTTGCTCAGATCGTTGCCCAGTTCCGCGATCTCAAGAGCGCCCTTGCCCTTTTCCTTGCCGGATTTTCTGCCCGCGCCGGCGCCCGCGCCGCCGCCTTTGCCCTGACCCTTGCCGCTGCCCTGGCCGGCGCCGGCGCCCGCCCCGGAACCGGC
>JAJXYM010000322.1 GCA_021780585.1 Deltaproteobacteria bacterium | reverse complement strand
GGCGCGAATCGATCCGATGCGTCTTCCGTGCGTCGCGTTAGCGCAGTCCGACGCCGATTAGCTTGATCGTCTGCGGCGCCTTCACGCCGTTATCCTGAATCGTCAGCGAGCCAAGCTCCCGGCCCGTCGCGGTCGCGGTATAGGTCACCTGAATCTGACAGGTCGGATTGCCGGTTTGCTTGAACAGCGACTGTCCCGTGCATCCGTCGTTTGACAGCGCGAAGGCGCCGGGATTCGCACTGCTATCGAGCAGGACACCGGTTATCTGAACCGGGCTCTTGTTGAGCGGAGCGGCGCGCAGCGTGATCGTCTTCGTGAGCGACAGCCCCGGCTTATGCGCTCCGAAGCCGACGCCCGGCGGCGCGACCAGCCGCCCCGGCGGCGCGATTACAGTGAGCGTGTCCAGCGCGATCGGCGCGCCGCTCACGGAGGTCGAGCCGGCCGCGACGACGTTGGCGATCGTCACGGTCGATACCGAATTGACCAGCGCGGTCGGCTTGAGCCGACCCTTGATCGTAAAGGCCAGGTTACCGCCGGCCGGAATTATGATCGGACGCGGGAATTTGAAAATGGTCGTGGAAGCGGCCGGATGCGCTCCGTGTCCGACGATCATGATCGGACCGAAAAGTATCGGTGAACCGAAGACATCCAGATCGATTTCGCTGATTCCGATCGCGCCGGGCGCGTTATTCTGGATCGTGAAAACGCCGAGGTTCGCCAGCGTGCCGGCATCGGCCGTGGCCACGCCGGCCGTCTGCAGACTGACGACGGCGCCCGGCGGCGTCGCGACCGTCACCGTGCCGAGCGTGAGCGGAAGACCGGTGAAAGTGGCCGAAACGGCGGTGACGGCGATTACCGACTGAGTCGAAGTGGCGCCGTTCGCGGCGTTACTCGCGATCGTTGCGGAGAGAGCGAAGGTTGCCGAGCCGTTGCCGGGGATCTGCGCCGGAGAGCTGAACGTAAAGGTTGTCGCACTTGAGGTAGCGGTCGCGACCGAGGTCGCACCGCCGCCCGCCAGGGTCGCGCTCGAAAAGACGGCGGAATTGGAAAAGTCCACCTGAATCGAACTGACGGACAGCGTATTCGGACCGCTGTTGCTGACTGTGAACGATCCTGCGGCTACCGAGGCGCCGGGATTGCCGCTGACCGTCCCGCTGGAGGCGAGCGTCACGGAACCGCCGCCGCCGGTAACCGTCACCGTGCCGAGCGTGAGCGGAAGACCGGTGAAAGTGGCCGCGCCGGCGCTGACGGCGGTTACCGACTGAATCGAAGCGGCGCCGCCCGTGGCGCCGTTGGCGATCGCGGCGGAGAGACTGAAGCTCGCGGAGCCGCTGGCCGCGATCTGCACCGCCGGCGTGAGCGTGAAAGTGGTCGTCGCGGCGGCCAGCATCGGACCCGAAGTCGAGGCTCCGCTGGTCAGGGTCGCGGTCGAAAAGACGGCGGGAGTGGTCAGGCTCACCTGGACCGAGCTGACTGTAATCGTATTCTGGGTGTTGTTACTGATGCTGAAGCCGCCCGCATTGACGGTGACTCCTGGCGCGCCGCTGGTGGTGCCGCTGCTGGTGAGGGCCACCGCGCCGCCCTGGCCCCCGATCACTGAAAGCGTGCCGAGCGCTCCCGGCAGGCCGGTGAAGCTGAGCGGCAGCGCGGGCGCGGTCGCGTTGATTTTCGTCACATTCGCGGCCGAGGAGGCTCCGATGGCGGCGTTGGCCGCGATCGTCCCGGTCAGATTGAAGGTGACCGTCGCGGCCGACGGAATCTGAATCGGCGTGGCGAAGCCGAAGGTGGTCGTGGCGCCGAAGGTCGTGGGCGACGAGGACAACGCGCTGGCGGTCAGCGTCACGGCGGAGAAGATCGCCGGATTCGAAATGGTCAGCGTGACGGCGCTGATATACTCGGGCTTGCCGGTGCCGTTGGTGACGGTAAAGCTGCCGGCGGCGACATTTTGCGCGCCGGGACTGCCGGTCGTGGCGACGTTGGCGCCGGCGACCGATCCGCCCGGCTGGGTCGCGGCGAAGGGCGGCAGATACTCGAGCATCCGGTTGTTGCCCGAATCGGTGACGTAGAGGTCGCCGGCCGTGTCGAACAGCACCGCCAACGGATTGCACAGGCTGTCCGCCGTCGCGTAGGGCGCGACCAAGCTCGGATTGGCGTTTTGCACGCTGATTCCGTTGCACAATCCCGCCGTCGCGCCGTAGACCGTTTGACCGAACAGGAGGTCCTCGATCTCGTTGTTGGCAAGCGGAATATCGAATTCGACCACACGGCTGTTGGCGGCGTCGGCGGCGTAGGCGTTGCCGACCGGATCGATCGCGACCGAGGTCGGGAAGCATAGTCCGTGCTGACTCGGATCAAGCTGGCAGATATTTCCAGTGAAGCCGGACTGGCCGAGCACCACGTCCGCCATGGTGTCGCCGGCGCATCCGCTGCCGTTGGGATTCGGGCTGCATCCGGGAGTCGCGCCGAGCGGCGCGAGATATTGCAGGACGCGGCTGTTGCCGGAATCGGCGACGTAAAGATTATTGTTGCGGTCGAGACTGAGGCCGACCGGTTCGCAGAGGCTGTCGGTACCGACCCCGCCGGCGTCCTGGCTGTTCGTTCCGGTGTTGCATCCGAAACTGGAGAAATTGCCGACCGGCTGGCCGAAAACGTTATCGGCCGGAAGGCCATTGGTGTACGGGCTGGAGTATTCGAGAATCCGCGAATCGGCGAAATCAGCGACGTAGAGATCCGCCTGGGAATCGAGCGCGACCGCGATCGGCTGGCAGAGCGTGAAACGGCTGGGGGTTCTGCTGCTCAGCCCGCCGACGTCGCAGGTATGAGTGGTGAAGCTGTTGGCCTGGCCAAAGACGCGAATCGCCGCCGGCTGCTGCACGAGAGGATTAGCGGCGAACGGCGGATTGTATTCAAGGACGCGGCTGTTGCCGATATCGGCGACGAACAGATTGCCGCTCGGATCGACCCCGATTCCGGCCGGCTCGCAGAGCGTGCTCGCGGTCGGAGTTTTGGTCGCGCTGCCGACGTTGCAGGCCGAGCTGTTGAAGTTGGGCTGGCCGATCACCAGGGCGGCCTGCTGGCCGTTGGTGAAGGACGCCGCGCTTGGCCATCCGAGAACCCGGTTGTTTTCGGGATCGGACATAAAGAGATGGCCGTTCACGTCGAGCGCGACAGTCGCGAAAGCATTGAGTCCCGTAACCGGCAGGTCCGGCGGCGACGCGGGCGGTCCGGGCGGAATCGCGGCGTCGGCCTGGATCGTCGCCGGGGCGGGCGGCGACTGCGGCGGATTGAGCCCGGCCAGAATGGCCGGCGAGATGGCGTTGAAGAAGGTCGCGTCGCCTTCCCAATCGAGACCGAAGCCGTCGACCAGGTCTTCCTCGTAATTGGTGAAATTCAACTGGCCGAGCACCGCCGTCGCATTGGCGCCGTTGGCGAAGCCGGTTCCCGGATCGAAGCGCAGCACGCGGTCGTTCTGCGAGTTGGCCAAAATTCCGGTCTGCTTAACGCCGTAGATCGTGACGTTGGTGGTGGCGACGTTATCGACCACGAAGACGCTGCCGGCCGCGCTGACCGTGAGGCCTTCGGGCGTGGCGAGGGTATTCTGGCCGATCTGCCCGGTCGAACTGTTGCCGTTGGGACTGCGCCCGGCGAAGGTGGTCTGGCCGAGGACCAGGCCGGCGGTGGTGTTGGACGAGGCGGCGGGCGTGGCGAATTCGAGCACGCGGCTGTTGGAAGCGTCGCTCACCCACAGGTTGTCGCCGGAATCGACCGCGACCGCGTGCGGACCGCATAGCGTATTGGCGTTGACCAGCGGCGTCTGGTTCGAGTTGGGCGGCACGGTGTCGCAATAGCCGGTGGTGAAGACCTGCGCGCCGCCGGCTCCGTTGGGCTGGCCGAAGACCAGTGTGGCGTTGGGATTGCTCGTATGGGTCGCGAGCGGATTGTTGAACTCCAGCACGCGGTTGTTGCCGCGATCGGCGATATAGACGTTGTCGGCGGAATCGACCGCGACGCCGGCCGGCAGGCAGAGCGTGTTCTGTCCGGGCGTGAGGCCGGCGCCCTGCGCTTCATTGCAGTAATTGTGGTTGTAGTCGGGCTGGCCAAACACCATGCCGGGCCCGTCGTTGAACGTGCCTGGCGTCGTGCTGGCGTCATATTCGAGCACGCGATGGTTGTGGTAGTCGGCGATGAAGACGTCGCCGGAGTGATCGATCGCGATACCCATCGGCTGGCATAACGCGGCCGGTCCGGGACTGGTGACGTGGATACAATTGCCGTTGGTGGTGAAGCTGCCGCTCTGACCGTAAACGAAGCTGGCGGCCATCCCGTTGGTGAACGGCGGCTGGAAAATCAGCACGCGATTGTTCTGGCTGTCGGAGACGAAGAGGTCGCCGGCGCCGTCGGTGGCGAGGCCGGTCGGCCCCGCGAGGGTGCTGGCGGTTGGATTCAGACCAGGCTGGCCATTGGTGTTGTTGGCGGCGTTGGAGTTGAAGTCGGGCTGGCCGAGCACGATCGTCGCGGGATCGCCGTTGTTGAAGCTCGCCGCGCTGGACCATCCGAGGACGCGATTATTGGTGGTATCGGCGACCCACAGGCGTCCCGACGGATCGACCGCGACGCCGGCCTGGGTGGCGACGTCGAGTCCGGTGGCGTCGACGAAGTTCTCGGCGTTCTTCGAGAAATCGAGCTGGCCGAGCACGGCGTCGGCCTGATTGTCCGTGCCGTTGAACGTCGCCTGAACGGGCGCGGCGAGACCGATCGCCGCGAGGACCACGATGATCGCGAGCCATAGGTGGATTCGACCAACCTGCTGCGGGCGGCGAATTCTAAATTCGGACATGGGGGACGATTCCATTTTGCGAGAGAGAATCAGCGGCCGATATGGTGATTAAATATGCCAGTAGTCGTCATGGCAAGCTATCGCAACGGTCGGGTCATGCGAAAGAGCGTTCGCGCGAAGCCCGCCGACTATGAGCACTGGAACGCGAAGCACCTAACCGGCGCGCCTGTGGACAACCAATTGCGGCCAGCGCTCAATTTGCGGCAAGATAGCGCAATTCGCCGTCCCAACCAACCGCCTGGAGCATATAGATGAGGAATTTCCGCGGACCGCGGCGATAGCCCACCAGCCATTTGAGCCGCCGAAAGCTGGCGAATCCCGCCTCCCGCAGAATCCGTTCCATCGTGGACGGCGTGAGCAGCGTCAGATGGCCGGGGCGTAGCGCCTCACGCCAGCGTTTACCGGCCACGCGCGCAGTCAGACCGGCGGCGTTGGGCGTCGTCAGCCAGGCGAAACCTCCCGGCTTGAGCCGGCTTCGCAGGCGCGCCAAATCGCACCATGGGGCGGCCAGATGCTCGAGCACGGAGATACTGACGACGCCGTCGAAGAGCAGCCCGGCGGGAAGCTCGTCGAGCGAGCGAAAGGCGCGTAGCCCCCGGGAGCTCAGGAAGTCATAGCCAAAGGGTTCGATCGCATAGACCTCGGCGCCGAGTTCCGTCAGCGCTTCGACCATCGCGCCGCGCCCGGCGCCGAAATCGCATAGTTTGAGGCCGCGAAAATCGCTCCGGCCGAGGGTCTTGGCGAGATCTCGGGCGTAAACGCGGGAGTGGATCAGCTCGGTGCCGCCGGTTTCGCTGCGGGCGGTTTCCGGACGCGACCAACTACCGCGATAAAGGCGCTTGATTTCGGCCGTGGTCAGCGCGGCGTTGCGCACCAGCAACCCGCATGAGTCGCAGCGGCGAAACACCGCCGCCCGGCGACGCTGGTTGAAGCGCGCCTGGCAAAGGGGGCAGTTCGCGGAGCCTTCGCGCCCCCCGGGCGAATGCTCAGTCACTGCGGACAAACTCATTTTCAGTTAACCTTTAACTTGCCAACATCGATGTTGCAAGGAACTGCCGAAAATCACCAGAAATTGCAGGATAAACGATAAAATAGTTCAAATTTCTTGTCAAGAATGGATCAAAGCGTATTATTGCAAAATTTTGCGGCCCAGTTCATTGATCTTCGCGGCCGGATTCGGGTTAACGTGTTGACTACGAGTTAACTTCGGCATCGCGATTGCTTGGTTGTGGAGGTGAGTCGCCGCGCGACCTCCATTGAATAGCGATGGTGGGTATGTGCGACGGGGTGAGGTAACAGCGCGATGAAGACAAAGCTCTGGTGGGCCACGATGCTGCTGTCGTGGCTGGCAATCCTACCGCTCTGCGCGCCGGTTCGAGCACAGGGCACGGGCGCGCAGATCAACGAAGCCTCGGTGAGCGCGACGATTTACGTCGACCAGTCGAATCCCGCCGCCAGCGACAGCAATCCCGGCACGCAGGCGCTGCCGCTGCTCACGATCGGCGCGGCGATAACGATCGCGCAGCACAATATCGCAGGCGGAACGAAAATCGAAATCGGGCCGGGAACTTACCGCGAAAGCGTCAACCTGGGCGGCTTCAACGCGTCGAATCCGGCGCCGTTGATCCTCGAAGCGATCGACCCCGGCACGGCGATTATTTCCGGCGCGGACGTATGGGACACCGGATGGCAGCCGGCAAGTGGGGCGACATTTACCCATCCGT
Organism: Deltaproteobacteria bacterium; assembly: GCA_021780585.1. Classification (GTDB taxonomy): domain Bacteria; phylum Desulfobacterota; class Binatia; order Binatales; family Binataceae; genus JADMIL01. The sequence goes on along the minus strand of JAJXYM010000322.1, from coordinate 1,475 downwards.
GGCCCTATAGCTGGGGCTACGCGCCCACGCCGCCCGGATGGCCGACGCTGCAACCGATCGTCACCCGGCGCGAAATGGTGATAATCAACGGCCAACCGCTGACGCAATCGCTGGCGACGCCGCTCACGCAGCCGGGAACGTTTTATGTCGCCGACGGCAGCACGATTACGATCTGGCCGCCGACCGGGACCAACCTGACGACCGCGACGATCGAAGTCGCGACCCGCGCCGGCCTGCTGACGACCCCCAACGGCATCAGCAACCTGGTCCTGCGCGGACTGCGCTTCGAGTATGACAGCACCGCCGTCAACGGCGTCGGCAACGGCGCCGTCAAGTTGGTGGGCGGGGCGAATATTCTGGTCGACAATTGCGTCAACGACGACAACAACTGGCTGGGACTTTCCATCTCGGGCAATCCCGCCCTCAACGTCACGATTCAAAACAGCCTGATCGATCGGAACGGCGAAAACGGAATCGCGCTGTCGAAGGTCAAAAATCTGCTCTTCAACAACAACCAGACCTCGAACAACAACTGGCGCGGCGCGGCCGGGAATTTCACCGGCTTCGACGCCGACGGCATCAAGGTGACGCGCATCCACGACGCGACCTTTGCCAATTCCGTATCCGCCTATAATCAGACCGGCGGCATCTGGTTCGACACCGACAACGCCAACATCCTGATCCAGGACTACGAGCTCTGCGGCAATCTGACCAACGGGATGTTTATCGAGGCGAACGAGGGTCCCGTCAGCGTGCAGAATAGTTTGTTCCTGGCGAATTCCTCCAACGGCTTCCAGATGGCGAATTCGACCAACGTCAGCCTGACCGGCAATACCACCTACGACAACTCAAGGGCGGGGTTGTTTATCGGCGGCAGCGATTCCGCGCGCAACGTGACGAATTACGAAACCGGCCAGCAATACGCGCTCTATTCGCAATACTTCACGCATACCGGCAACGCCATCGTGGGCGCGTCCTCCGCGGCCTACGTGCTGAGCTCGAGCCTGGCGTTTTCGTGGAACCTTTTTGTCAGCACGCTCAGCTCGGACTATAATACGTGGTTCAATCAGTACAACTCGACGCCGTTCACGAGCGCTTTCGGACGACAGAACCTTAGCGGATGGATCGCCAGCACAAATCAGGACCAGCATTCGACATGGGCCAATCCGAATCTTTCGTTGCCGACGATGTGCGGAGTGATCGATCCGCTACCCACACCGACGCCAACGCCCACACCAACGCCCACACCAACGCCAACGCCGACGCCAACACCAACACCAACGCCAACACCAACGCCGACACCAACGCCGACACCGACACCGACACCGACGCCAACGCCAACGCCGACACCGACGCCAACGCCAACACCGACGCCCACGCCGACGCCCACGGCGACAGTAGTGTCGACCGGCCCGGCGACCGTGACGCCGAGCGCGATCAATTTCGGCAACCGCCCGGTCGGCGCGGCGCCTTCG
>JAJXYM010000086.1 GCA_021780585.1 Deltaproteobacteria bacterium | reverse complement strand
CATATGGCGATTGGCGATCATCGCGTAGCCGCAATTCGCGCCGATATTGCCGTAGGGCGCCTCGAACTCGCGCTGCACCGACACCACCGGCACGCGTTGATCGCCAAGGCGGTTGAGATCGGCCACGACGCATAGCACCGCCGAGCACATTCCGGCGTCGATCGCGGCGGCCGCCCGCCAGATCATCCCGGCGGGACTCGCGCCGCCGATATCGACCACGTTGAGCATCCGCGGATTGATGCCGAGGACTTCGGCGGCGCTCGCCGGATAGATGAAGCCGGGGTCCGCCACCGGCATCCCGACCAGAAAGCCGTCAAGATCGTTTTTGTCGATGCCGGCGTCGGCGATCGCTTCGGCCGTCAATCGGCCCATCAAGCCGAGCGGCGTGACGTTCGGCGGCGCTTCCTTCCACGGTTTGAGCTCGGCGATTCCGATCGCCGCCGCTTTACCCTTGAGACTCATCGGCGGAACGCTCCTCAATCAAGATTGGGTTGGGATTAGCATAGAAATTCGCGCCGGCGTTAGCGCGCACACGATCCGCGCGCGAAGCGCCGCCCGCCGCGCCACGCCGCTGACACGGCGTGGCGCATCGTGTAGCGTGATCCGGTTAAAGGAGCTGTGCCAATGGCGTTTATCATGTGCGACGATCACAACCTTTCCGTCGAAGCGGACGGAATCGATCCGGCGACCGCGCGCAAGCTGATGCTCTCCGAGCCGAAGCCCGATCCGACCGCGATCGAAAAGGAAGTGATCGATTTCGGCCAGGCCCATCGCGATTGCAATCTGCGCGTGCTCGCCGACTGACGTTCCCGGCCGCGCGCCGCGCCGCCGCCGGGCGGGATTGGACATCGGGCGCGGCGCTTTTGTAGATTCGTGACGATTCGCCCGACCCGACCGGATTGCGACGGAGCGCCACGATGCCGTTAATCGAAATAAAAGATCGCGCCGCGATCGCGGGCGTCGGACAATCCGCTTACGGCCGGCGCCTGATGCGCAGCGCGATCGATCTCGGGGCCGACGCGATCGCCGCCGCGCTTGCCGACGCCGGCCTTAAGCGCGACGAACTCGACGGCATGATCGTCACCTTCGGCACGCCGATCGGCGCCGACGCCGATACCTTGGCGCAGGTCCTGAACCTCAAGCTCCGCGCCTACAGCCAGACCTGGGCGCACGGCCGTTTCACCGCCAGCGCGATTCAATGGGCCGCGCTGATGGTCGCGTCGGGGATGGCGAATCACGTCGCCTGCCTCGCGTCGGTCAGCTTCTCGGGTCTGCGCCGTCCCGTGATGGGCGGCGCGGGCGACAGCGAAGGCGCGCGCGAGGCGGGCGGCTCGCATGGCGAGGATCCCGTCTTCGGCATGACCTCGCCGGGCGCGGGCGCGGCGTTGGTCGCGCGCCGCTACTTCGCCCGCTACGGCGCGACCAGCGCCCTGCTTGCCGCCGTGCCGATGGCGTTTCGCAAACATGCCGCGCTCAATCCCGCCGCGATCATGCGCGAACCGTTCAGCGTCGCCGACCATCAGGCGTCGCGCTTCGTCTGCGAACCGCTGCATCTGCTCGACTACTGCCTGATCAACGACGGCGCCGCCTGCGTAATCGTCACCAGCGCCGAACGCGCGCGCGATCTGCGCCAGCCGCCGGTGTACATCGCCGGGATGCAACCGCTGCCGGCCGGCCGCGAGGAGTTCATCTGGGCCTATCCGGGATTCGGCGTCGCGCAGCAAGCCGCGTTCGACTACGACGCCGGCGCGCAGCCGGTCTACCGGATGGCGGGCGTGGGACCGGGCGATATCGACGCGCTCTTCACCTACGACGCCTTCTCGATTCTGGCGTGGATGGCGCTGGAGCGCTTCGGCTTCTGCAAACCCGGCGAGGCGGCGGCGTTCACCCAGGACGGCCGGATCGAATTGGGCGGCGCGCTGCCGATGAACCTCAACGGCGGATTGCTCTCCGAAGCGCATATCATGGGCTGGAACCATCAGGTGGAGATCGTCCGGCAATTGCGCGGCGCATGCGGCACGCGGCAGGTCGCCGGCGCCGAAGTTATCCAATGGGCGAACGCCTACGGCGATTCGCTGATCTACCATCGGTAGGGATCAGCAACCCAATGTAGGATCGCGGCGGAGGACGGACCGATGGCCGAGAATAAAGACGAATATCGCAAGCCGCGCCCGGCGGTTTCCGCGCTCAACCGACCGTATTGGGACGCCCTCCGACGCCATCAACTGGTGCTGCAGCGATGCGGCGAATGCGGGATGCGCTGGTATCCGGCGGCGCCGCTATGCCCCCGATGCTGGTCGCGGCGAATCGAATGGGCGCCGGCGAGCGGACGCGGCCGGGTCAATTCCTGGGTGGTGTTCCATCAGTCCTATTTCCGCGGCTTCGACGCCGACGTGCCCTATAACGTCGCCGAGGTCGAACTGGAGGAAGGACCGCGCCTGCTGACCAACCTGATCGATGTCGGCAACGACGAAATTCGCGCCGGGATGGAGGTCGAAGTGGTCTTCGACGACGCCGCGCCGGACCTGACGATCGCGAAGTTTCGGCCGCGCCGCGCATCCGCCTGAATCCGGCCGGATTGGACAATCGTTGAAGTATTTTGTAGTTTTGCCCGAGACCGTTTCGCAAGCAAACTTATTTTCCGCGCCGTCAATGGGGAGGTACGATTGATGTCACAGAAGCCCCGCATGCTCGAAGGCTATCGCGTCCTGGACTTCACCCAGTTCGTCGCCGGTCCGACCTGCTCGCGCCTGCTCGCCGAGATGGGCGCCGAGGTGGTCAAGCTCGAATTGGCGCCCGAGGGCGATCGCGTGCGCAGTGGCGGCCTCAAGCCGCTCAAGCCGGAATTCAAGGATTCGAGCCACAGCACCTATTACCTGCAGCACGATCACAGCAAGCTCAGCTTCGCGATCGATCTGAAGAAACCCGGCGCGCGCGAGCTCGTGATGTCGATGATTCCGAAGTTCGACGTGATCGTGGAAAATTTCGCCCCTGGCGTGATCAAGCGGCTCGGCTTTTCCTATGAGGACGTGAAAAAGGTCAATCCGAAGATCATCATGTGCTCGATCTCGATGGGCGGACAGACCGGTCCGCTCGCGGTCAAGGCCGGCTACGACTATATCGGCCAGGCCTACGCCGGCATCTCCGACGGCATCGGCGAGCCCGATCGCGCGCCGTCGGTCACCACGATGGCGATCGGCGACGTTTCGACCGGAGTCGCGGCCGCGATGGCGATCGGTTTCGCGCTGATCCATCGCGAGCGCACCGGCGAGGGCCAGTATCTCGACGCCTCGCTGCTCGACACCTATTTCCATATGCACGAGGTCACAGTGCCGCAGGTCTCGCTGCGCGGCGACAAGTACAAGCCGACGCGCGGCGGTTCGCAGCATCCCGGCGGCGGCCCCACCGGCATTTTTCATTATCGCGGCGACCAGTACGTCTATCTGTGCGTGCCCACGGCGCATCAATGGGTTCAGTGTTGCCGCGCGATGGGCATGCCGGAGCTGGCGACCGATCCGCGCTTCCGCAGCGCGCGCGGCCGGCGCGACAACGCCGCCGAACTGCAGAAGATTATCGAGGACTGGCTGGCGGGCCACGCGACCCGCGACGACGCGATCGCCGCGTTCGACAAGGAGCGCGTCCCTTGCGCCCCCGTCTACACGGTCAACGAGGCGGTCAAGCATCCGCATCTGAACGAGCGCAAAACCGTGCGCTGGATCGAGGATCCGCTGCTCGGCCGCGTCGCGATTCCGGGCGTCCCGGTCAAGTTCTCGGCATGGCCCGATCGGACCGATCTGCGCTCCGCCCGGCTCGGCGAGGACAACGAACGGATCCTGCACGAATACGCCGGCCTGTCGGACGATCAGATCAAAAAGCTTTACGCCAACGGCGTGCTGGTGCGCGACCAGACGCTCGACGCAAAGCCGGCCTGAGTCGATCCGCGAACTTCGCCCCGCAAGCGAAGGGCCGCGCGAGTAATCGCGCGGCCCTTCGCCTTCCATTGGAGCTTTCCCGTCGTGCGGGAGCTCGACGCCAGCAAATGTCCGCACCAGCCAGTTGGTCATTCTGAACGGAGTCCGCGAAGTGAAGAATCCCGAATCGGGATTCCTCGGCTGCGCCGCGGAATGAAGCAACGGCGGCTGTTCTGAGCCGCCCTAGGAGCCGGGCTTGTCGCGCTCGACCAGCATCTTCATCAGGTTCTGATACGTCGGAGGCATCGTCACCGTCTCGCGCATCGCGACCGTGATCGGATAGCGGATACCGCCCTTATGCGTCCCCTCGAGGCCTTCGACGATCTCCTCCGCATATTCCCACGGAAACGCGAAGACCATCTCGGTGTCCTGCGCGCTGCCGAACACCCGGTCGCCGGTGCAGGGCAGGATCACCTTGGGCGCGTTGGCGTTCATCGTCTGGATCACGATCTCCGCGCAATCCAGCCGGCCTCCGGTCGAACTCGTGAGATTGCCGCCCCGGCGATAAAGCGCGGCATGCGCGAGCCGCAGCACCTGCGCGCTGTTGGCGTAGACCGCGACCACGTGCGGCGTGAACTTCGCGCGATTCAACGGCGCCACGCAAACGTAGTCGTACGATCCGGGGGCGAATTTCCACACGCTCGCCTCCAGCTTCGACGCCGCCTGTTCGTCCTTGCAGTACATGCCGTTGGAGGCGTAGCCGTGCAGATATTCGTCGTTGGGCGCGCGGAAGCCGAACGCGATTGCCGCCAGCGGACAGATCACGTCCTCGCGCCCCACCGCGATTCCCCATCCGTAGCGCCGCGCCACGCCGATCGACTGGCAGACGATCCACTCCTCCTTGAAACTCCGGCTCGGCACCTTGACGTCGTCTGGAATCGCCTCGCCCGGCTGGAGCATCCGAATCGCGAGCGGAAACGTGTCGGGCCGCACGAAGCGCCCGATCGCGTCGTCAACCAGCTTGAGCATTTTCGCGTCTTTTTCGTCCATCGCCCTCGCGCCTCCGCGCCGTTCGCCCCTCGCGCTGCCCCATCAATGGCTATTCCCGGGTAATCCGGGAAATAGCCGGATTAAAGTAGACTTATTATTTCAGGCGCGTTGCAATCGTCATTCCGCGCGCGGCGGGGTATCCGGGATTCTTCACTTCGCGGACTCCGTTCAGAATGACCAACGCGCCGGGGCGCGGGTTGCCTAGCGCCGCTTCTTGCGCGGCGCCGCGCCCTTGCTTTTCGCCACGCGCACGGGAGGCTTGAGCTTCTTCGCCGCCTTGGCCGGCTTGACCGCCTTCACCGCGACCCGCCGCATCGGACGCATCGCCCGGCCGCGCGCCGCCCGCCGCGTGCGCAGGGCGGGAGCCGCTTCGCCCGCGCCCGCCTCGAGCCCGTCCAGGCTGAACGCGCGCTTCTTGATCAGCACGCGCCGTTCGCCCTCGAACACGGTCTCGCCGCGCTGGTTCACGCCCCAATGGCGAAAATGGACGAGGCCGACCTCGCGATGGCCGCGCAGCAGCTCCGGACTGTCGTCCTTCCACAGCACCTCGGTGAAGGCGTGAAGGGTGTCGCCGTGAAGCACCGAGACGCGGAAACGGACCTTGTCGAGGCTGACCTCTTCGACCGCCTGCTCGCCCGTGTCCTGCATCGCCAGCCCGATCACCAGCGAGGCGGTGACGCCGCCGAAGACGATCCGATGCTTCTGCGCGGCGACCTGCTCGGCCAGCTCCTCGTTGAAATGAAGCTGCGCGGTGTTCATCACCAGGTTCGTGACGAGCACGTTTTCGAGCGCCTCCATCGTCTTGCCGCGCACGTGTTCGTAGACGTCGCCGGCGGCAAAATCCTCGTAGTAATTGGCCCGGCCGGTCAGGGCCGCCGCGTCGATACTCATTCGTTCCCTCCCAGCAGGCGATCGGAAATGATCCGCAACTGGATTTGCGACGTGCCCTCGAAAATCTTCGTCAGCCGCGCGTCGCGCCAGTAACGCTCCAGCGGCAGGTCCTTGGTGTAGCCATAGCCGCCGTGGATCTGCAGCGCCTCGCTGGTCACCCGCTCGGCCATCTCGGAGGCGAAATACTTGACCATCGAGGCCTCCTTGTCGCAGCGCCGCTTGCCGTCCACTTCGGTCGCGACGAAATACATCAACTGGCGCGCGGCCTCGATATTCGCCGCCATGTCCGCGAGCTTGAAGCGGATCGCCTGGAATTCCGCGATCGGCTTGCGGAACTGCACTCGCCGCTGCGAGTAGGTCAGCGCGTCCTCGAGCGCGCCGCGCGCCAGCCCGATCGCCCGCGCGGCGGTATGCACCCGCGCGATCTCGAGGAACGACATCATCGTGTAGAAGCCGCGTCCCTCCTTGCCGATCACGGTATTCGCCGGAATCCGGAAATTGTCGAAATGCAATTCCCAGGTCTTCCAGCCGAAATAGCCAATCTTGCGAATCGGCGATCCGGTCACGCCCTCGGGCAGCTTGCCGCGCTCCTTCTCGATCAGGAACTGGGTAATCCCGACGTGGCGGCGCTTCTCTTCCGGCGGCGAGGTGCGCGCGAACAGATGGATAAAATCCGCGCCGTCGGCGAACGTGCACCAGGTCTTGGTGCCGTTGACGACATAGTAATCGCCCTCGCGCGTCGCCCGGCAGGCGACGTTGGCGAGGTCCGATCCCGCGTCCGGCTCCGACAGCGAAAACGCGCCCAGCAGCTCCCCGCGCGCCATCGCGGGAAAATACTTGCGCTTCTGTTCCTCGCTCGGATCGCCGTAAATCCCGTTACCGCGCGCGATAATGCTCGCGACGCTCATCCACGCCCGCCCCAGCTCCTCGGTCACCAGCGCGTACTCGAACACGCCCATGCCGAGGCCGCCGTATTCCTCCGGAATCAAAATCCCGAAATAACCGAGCTCGCCCATCTTCCGGCGCAGCTCCATCGGGATTTCGCCTTCGACCGGATCGAGCTTGTTCGCGACCGGCAGCACTTCGTTCATCGCGAAGTCGCGAGCGGTCTGCTGGATCATCCTTCGTTCATCGGTGAGATAGCTCATTTAGCCATTGCCTCGCTTCGGCACCAGATTCGACCGGCGAAAATCGATTACGCGCGTTCCCGCCTTCGGTCCGTCGGCGAAAAATCCCTCCGTATGCCAGGTGACGATGCCCGCGTCGGGCCGGCTCTGCGATTCGCGCTTGTCCGCCACCGTGCTGCGCGCGGTCAGCGTCGCGCCCGGATAGACCCGCTCGTAGAATGTCAGGTTGTCGACGCCCAGGAACAGACCGCCGGCCTCGCTCAGGTCCTCGACCGATAATCCGAACACCGTCAGAAACACCAGCATCGGATTGACCACGATCCCCGGATGGCCATGCGCGCGCGCATAGGGCGCGTTGAAATAGAGCGGATTGTAGGAGAGCGTCAGCGTGGTGAACAGCGTGTTGTCGCCCTCGTTCAGCGTGCGGCCCCAATGATGATTGAAAACGCGGCCAGGCACGAAATCCTCATAGAGATTCCCTTTCGGCAGTTTCCGCGCCCGCGCGCGCCAGTCGTCACTCATTTGCGATGCTCCGTGGTCGTCATGGTACGGTCATTTTCCCAATTCCGCGGCGCTCCGCCGCAAATAGTCTTTCCAAGCTCCGGTTAAGCGGGCGCGCGACGCGGCCGGCCGCGTCGTCCCGCTACCGTCCGGCGGCCCGCCTCGTGCGCGCCGCATGCTTCCACGCAATCCCGCCTCGCGCGAATCCCGCAGGTTCGCGCGCCGGTATCGTAATTTGCCATCGCGGGCGCCGTCGCTGCAATCAGTTGCGCGGCGCCGCGCGATTCTCCGGCGGCGATGAGCCGTTTCCCCGAAACTTCGTCAATGTGCTATGGCTCTGGCGCTTGGCGCCTCATGCCGGGACAAGGAGGCACGCCGATGAGCCGAAAAAGTTCCGCGACCCTGTTCGCCGGATGGTTTCTGGTAGCGACGGCGCTGATTGCGACCGTCCGCCCCGCGCGCGCCCTCGACCTCTCAAAGCTGCTCCCCGGCGGCGATTCGGAAGCGGCCCCGGGCCTGAAACTGATTCACGTCGCCGACCTTTCGGCAATCATCGGACGCCATCCGC